>NZ_KN050810.1:87773-299351 GCF_000746135.1 Bacillus sp. UNC322MFChir4.1 | reverse complement strand
GAAATGAAATGGCAATCGCAATGGCAGTTTTATCATTCTTAGGTGCAGTAATTCCATTAGTAGCAGAACTATTAAAAGCAGTAATGTAAGTTCATGATTCCGCAATTATTTATAAAAATTATCATACAAATGACCTGTATAGCAAAGATGAATTGATGTGCAGGTCATTTGTGTGAGTAAAATTCATTATCATAATGTAAAACAGGAGCGATTAGAGTGCCAATTATATGGAAAGCTAATCGCTATTTTTCTGTTTTTCTCTACTATGTTTAACATGCGTCAACTTCGTTTGAAAAAAGTTCTGCTTTAAAAGGGTGTTTCTCCTAATATATAGGTTAAACATTATATTATTATAATAATGCCAATCATTTTATTTAAATAGCAACAACATTTATGAAAAAAGCCACTCTTCCATTTGAAAGAGTGGCTTTTTTCAATCTTACATAAATGTAAGGTTTATGTAAGAGAAATAGATAGCCTACTATTATTGGGAATGTTATAGTAGCAAGGTGATTTGGAAAGGAATTCTAATATAACTTTTTTATAGAGATAAGGTTTCTTATATAACAATTTTAATTGTGTAAGGAAGTGTGATCGTGGCAAGGATAATGATAAGGTAAAGCGAGGGATATAGTAATGAAGACAGTATTAAAAGCTAATGATATTAGAAAAGTATATAATACCGGTGGAAATACATACGAGGCGTTAAAAGGCATTAACTTGCGAGTGAAAGAAGGCGAGTTCGTTGGAATTATGGGGCCGTCTGGATCAGGGAAAACAACTTTATTGAATGTTCTTTCTACAATTGATAACGCAACGAGCGGTGAAGCTTTAATTGATGGAAATGATATTGTGAAAATGAATGATGATAAATTAGCGTTGTTCCGTCGTGATCACTTAGGGTTTATTTTTCAAGATTATAATTTATTAGATACGTTAACGGTGAAAGAAAATATTGCACTCCCACTTGCGCTATCAAAAGTAAAGGCAAGTGAAATTAACCGCCGCGTTCTTGAAATCGCGAAAAAATTTGGCATTGATCATATTTTAAATCAATATCCATACCAAGTATCCGGTGGACAAAAGCAGCGCTGTGCAGCTTCGCGTGCGATTGTTACAAACCCAAGGATCATTTTTGGAGATGAGCCAACAGGTGCGCTAGATTCTAAGTCTGCAACTGATTTATTGGAGAGTTTGAAATCATTAAATGAATATGACCAATCGACGATTTTAATGGTTACGCACGATGCGTTTGCTGCAAGTTATTGTAAGCGCGTTATTTTCATTAAGGATGGTGAGTTATTTAAAGAACTGCACAAAGGAGAATTTACACGTAAGCAATTTTTTGGGCGAGTATTAGATGTAATGTCTACGATCTCTGGAGGTGCAGTAGATGACGTTAGCTAGTATCGCCCTTCGCAATATAAAGCGTAACTTTAAAGATTATGCTTTATATTTTATGTCGATGATCTTTAGTATCGTCATTTATTTTACATTTGCATCGCTTCAATATAATACGCAAATAGAAAAAGCAGTGGAAGGGTCGAAAAAAATTAGCGGTGCCTTCCAAGTTTCTAGCGTGATGCTCATTATTTTCGTAGCGGTATTTATTATTTATTCCAATGGTTTCTTTACACGGAAACGAAAAAAAGAAGTTGGTTTATACTCTTTACTCGGAATTCGTAAACGCCAAATTGGGAAAATGCTGTTTTATGAAAATTTGTTAATGGGGTTAATGTCGCTAGTCATTGGGATTGTAATTGGCAGTGTACTATCTAAGTTCTTTCTTGAATTATTAGTAGGCTTAATGGGACTTGATTTACAAGTTCATTTTGAAGTACCGCTAGCGGCGATTATGAATACAGCAATTGTTTTCTTTATTATTATTTTATACACGTCGCTGCAAGGATATCGTTTAATCTATCGCTTTAAATTAATTGAACTATTCCGCGCTGAACGTGAAGGAGAAGGAATGCCGAAAGAATCTATTATTATGGCATGTATTGCAGTATTCTTAATTGCTTCTGGATATTTCTTATCACTTCTATTTATGAAAGCAATTCAATACGCAGATTTCATGATGATCGCATTTTATATTTTATGTGCGACCGTACTTGGTACGTATTTATTATTTATGTTCTTTACAGTTGTTGTTTTAAGAAGAGCAAGAAATCATAAAGCATCCTTTTATAATGGAATGAATATGGTAACAACATCTCAGCTTTTATACCGTATTAAAGGAAATGCCAAATCTTTGGCGACAATTTCTATTTTGAGCGCGCTAACATTAACGGCTGTTGGTACATCTGTTACGACGTATTATAATACATTTACACAAGCGAAGGATTTTGCCCCGTATAGTTTTTCTTATGAGAAAAAAGATGCCGCTTTTGAACAAAAGGTGAATGCAACCTTCGCAGAGGAGAAGAAGCACAATCCGATTACAGAGCAATTTGAAATTGAAATGGTGCCGGTGAAGGGGAAATTCGTAGGCAAAAAAGCAAATATAACTATGAATGATCATTATATAATGACAGAACGGTATCAGCTTGTGTCACAGTCAGGTTTCAATATAATTGCGAAAAAAATGAATGTAGATGCGGTAAGTTTAACAGCAGGAGAAGCATTTGTATTTGATGGTATGTATGTCGAAGGAAAAGAGTTTAGTACAGCATACAAAGGAAAGAAAGCAGTATTTCCTATTGGAAATAAAACGAAGGCATTAACAATTAAAGATGCTGAAGGTCTTAATGTTACGAATTTAGGAGAAGTAGTAGTTGTTGTGCCAGATGCCGTATATGAACAAGCAAAAAAGACATCTAAAACAAGAGTTGTCCAAAATGTAAATGTGAAAAATGAGAAAGACAGTAAAGTATTAACGGAGAAGCTAGTAAAGGTTATGCCGAGAGGTTCTGAATTTGCCCCGGTCTTTAAGGATTTCTATACCGGGTTTAAAGACGGTATGGAAGAAGCGGGTATGATGATGTTCATCGGTGTTTTCTTAGGGCTTGTATTTTTACTTGCAACAGGATCTATTATTTACTTCAAACAGTTAACGGAAGCAAATGCAGACCGCGAACGCTACGTTGTTCTTCGGAAAATTGGCGTAACGAAGCAAGAAATGAAGAGAGCAATTGCAAAGCAGATCCTCTTTATTTTTGCGATTCCTTTAGCGGTTGGCATTTTGCATAGCTTATTTGCGCTAAAAGGATTATCAAACTTATTGACGTTTGAAATTTTAATTCCGTTATTAATGATTATCGGCGTGTACAGTATAATTTATATTGGTTATTACTTCTTAACGGTTCGTTCTTATCTTAAGATTGTGAGCGGAGAGTAGTAGAAAGTTCTAGCGGGCGGACCTTTTATATGTCGAATATCACCGAAGGATCTTTAAATTCTGTCGAAGCGCCGATATATTGCAAAAAGCGCTGATAAATTCACCATTTCCGCCGATATATCGGTGAAAGCGTAAAAAAGGATTGATTTCAAAAGTAATGTACCTTTTGAGATCAATCCTTTTTTGCTAAGTATGTATGTCGTATTATTTATCAGTTGCAACTGACGCAATATAAGGTAAGTTACGATATTTCTCAGCACAGTCAATGCCGTAGCCAACGATGAATTCATCTGGAATCACGAAGCCAACATATTCCGCTTTTAAATCAACTTTACGGCGTTCTGGCTTATCAAGAAGCGTACAGAATTTTAACGTTTTCGGTTTATGCATCAAGAAGTGGTCTTTTAAGAAGTGAAGTGTTAGACCAGAATCGATAATATCTTCTACTACGATTACATTTTTACCAGTAATATTTACATCGATATCTTTTAGTAGTTTCACTTTTCCAGTTGTTGTTGTTTGGTTTCCGTAGCTAGATGCAGAAATGAAATCAATTGTTACATCATTTTTAATATGACGAATTAAATCTGCTGCAAATACGAAAGAACCTTTTAATACAGCAATAACAAAAATTTCTTCTCCCTCAAAATCACGTTCGATTTGCAGTGCTAATTCTTTTACTTTTTCTTGTAGCTGTTCTTGTGAGAATAAAGTATCTTTTAGTTGAATATCCATTGGAAGCCTCCTACATTGTCAAACTTATGCACAGTTTGACTGTAAAGGATTGATAGGAAAAAGTCAAAGAAGAGGGTTCTCACTTTAAAAAGAATATACATAATATTTGGAATGTAATGGAGTGAAACAAAAAAGGAGCTGACTCAAAAGTCACTCCTTTTTTCCGTTATCGACTGTTCTTTGCAATATATCGGCGCTTTTCACGATATATCGACCACTTTTTAGAATATATCAGCGCTTTTCACAATATATCGGCGCTTCGACACGATTTAAAGACCGTTCGACGATATTCGACATACAAGTAGTCGATTTGCTGATCTGAATCATACCGAAAAGTGAAACTTTTCGTACTGCCTAGCACCATTGTCTTGTAATAAATTACCTAATTGTGATTTTTTTATCTGCAATATTTTTCTCTTAAAGCTAGTATATAGTTTACAGATTGTTGAACACCTTTTTCTTGATCTTCAAGCATTTGTTCTAATAGATGTTCAGGTGGATAATAGTAATCTGCCGTCTTCAGAACATTTAATTCATATGGAGGATTTTCTACTTTGAATGCTCCCACGCCGACTTCATATACGCCTCCAGTTCCTTTTGGACGTTTAAATGGAGCTACATATGGAAAACACATTTCTACATTGATTCTTGTTAGTGTTGATTCATTCACTAATATTTTAAAGCATTCTTCTAAGTCGATATTTCCAGTTCCTGCTGGGACCCCACAAACTATATGGTCTTCACCGTCATGAATGACAATATGATCTTTAAAATGAGTTGTGTAGGCATACGGAGCTAACTTTCTTACTGCTTCAACTGGATCTTCCCATGCCATCATTCCATTTCCTAAATCACAATGTGCTCCAACCCATGGGCTATTCACTTCTTCAATAATTTTAATTACTTCAGCTGTTGTTTCTTCTTCGTGATTTTCAACACCGAGTTTAATTCGATATTTTTTTAATAATGGTACGACTTGTTTGAGTTCTTCAGGAGCTTTAGCCATTTTTTCAGCATCGTATTCACCTACACAAACGTAAGTACGGATGACATCTGCACCAATTTGATTTGCGATGTCTATTACTTTTGTTAAATGCTCTATATCTGTACCTCTTGTATCAATTTCAGCGTATAAACCATATTTTTGAATTTCATCTCGAACCTTTTTCAAGTGATCAGGCTCGTTCCCGCCAAGCACTCCCCACTCTGGATGTAAATGTTTGTCTGCCTCATTTGTAATAATATTAATTTGAACTCCGTCTAATCCGAGTTCAGCAGTTCTTCTTATAAAGTCAAAAATATCCATACGTTTATTGTGGAAAAATAAATGGTAGCTTTCTGTTTCTAATCCAATTTTCATGATAATCTCACCTTTCCTATCTCCATGTTAGTAATCTCATGCTTCATTTAAAATTGAACTTTCTTCATTTACTTGTAAATTTTTTTTCTTTTTGACAATTCGAACTAAATAACTACTAATAATTAGACCAAGCACGGAAAAAGCAATCATTGTTAAAAATACATGTCTATAACCAGCCATTCCTGGTGCTCTATCTAACATGTTTCCGTATAGAGAAAATGCAAACATCGAAGGTGAATATCCTATTAAACAAGCAATGGAAACAGATGCACCACTGATTTCTCTTGGGATTCCCACCTCATCAATAGGAGCAAAAAATACTGCTCTTTGAGTGAAAATAATTGTGCCAAAGCTAAGTGTAAAGATCATTCCAGTATATACATTCATCGTCTCATGAGGTAAGAAGATAAAAATAGTCATTGCGATAATTGCGACTATAAAAGCAAGTCTCAAATATTTAGATGGAGACTTAAATTTTTTATCAGCTAAGAACCCTCCTAGCGGACCACCAACCATTTTTATAGCGTATTGATTGATAATTCCATAAGCGCCTACTAGTGCAACAGGCATACCATAAATATCTTTTAAAAACGGGATAAAATATGTTAAACCTATATAGACGGAATAAACAGAGAATATAGTAAATGCTACGGCCCATACTTCAGGCATCTTTAATGCTTGTAGAGCGCCGTCAAGTGCAGCTTTACTTTTGTTAATTTTATTACCTTGTTCATCAGTATCTATTATTTCATCATCTTCTACTAAGAAATAAGAAATGATACCAATAAAAATTGCTGCTGATGCAAGGAAAATAATTGCACCTCTAAAGCCAGCTGCTCCTGATCCTAACCAACTAAAAATTGCAAGGGCACCAAAAGCGATAACTGTATCAACCACGCCTCTTCCTGCTTCAAGGAAACCGAAAACTCTACCTTGTTCATCTTTATCTCCTAATAACCTTACAGCTTTAATTAACGCAGGCCAATATGCAGTCTCTGCAAATAAAGCGAAAACAATCCAAACGGCTAAAACGCCATAATAACCAGGAAATGTTGTTAAATACAACCCTGATACGCCAACACCAATTAAGCTGAACGGTATGATTTTCTTCTTGGAAAACCTGTCTACTATGTACATCGATGCGATATAACCAAATGCTTGGATAATTCCATAAACTGATAAGATTACACCTATTTGAGTATGAGATAAGTGAAAATATTCCATCATGGGAATATAAAAAGCATCTTTTAAAAATGGAAGTTTAAAAATTGTTCCTCCACCTAAAATCAGTACGACAAGTGCAAACCACTTATTTTTTTTTGGAGTATCCATCCTTTTCCCCCCCTCAGAGGTTAATTTTTTTAAAAAGATAACGCTTTCATAAAACTTAAAATTTGTCATTCCATCACTATAAAGATTAAGTATTTTAATCGTTTCATAATAAGGGAATGTTATCTCATTTTTCCTATTTAATTTTTCTGCATGAAAAATTTATAAAGTTGCAATCATTCTTTTCCTCTTCAGAGATTGATTTTTTATAAAAGATAACGCTTTCATAAAACCTGGAAATTTATCACTCCATTACTATAAAGATTAAGTATTTTAATCGTTTCATAGTAAGGGAATGTTATCTTATTTTTCCTATTCAATTTTTCAGTATGAAAAAATTTATAAAGTTGCAATAACTTCGATCTCAACAAGTGCATCTTTTGGTAATCGTGCGATTTGAATGGCACTTCGAGCAGGGAAATTTTCTGTAAAGTAAGTAGTGTAAACTTCATTCATTTGTGCAAAATGATTCATATCTTTTAAAAATACGGTTGTTTTAACAACTTTACTTAAATCGCTGCCTGCTTCTTCTAGGATGGCTTTTACATTCTCTAATGACAGTGTTGTTTGCTCTTTAATTGTTTCAGGCATTTCTCCGGTTTTAGGGTCAATCGGCAGTTGTCCAGAAGTAAAGATAAAATTACCAGCTTTCATCGCTTGTGAATAAGGACCGATTGCACCAGGTGCATGTTGAGTAGAAATAACTGTATTCATCCAAAAACCCCCTGTAATAATAATTTTTTATTATTATAATAATTTTTTAGCACAACTTTATTTTAATGTTATATTTTTAATATTTCAATAGGTATTTTGAAAAAAGTTAAAAAATAATAATAAATTTTTATTGTAATAATAAATTATCGTTTGATAAATTATTACAGAAAGGAAAAATCAAGAAAAACTGGATAAAAGTTATCTTATTATCTTCTAAGGAAGGATTGTGTAGTAAAATAGTAGTGGTTAGAGTCTTTAAGCCAGCCTTCTCTATGTCTTTTTAAGAGATGTAGGAGATTATGTTGTATACTATAAAAAGAAGAAAGCAAAGTGTTGGTAGGAAATTTTATCCTTTCTTCTTATCTTGAGAAGAGGTGCAATATCAATGGAAAATAAAGAAAAGTTAAAGCGGTATATTCCTCTTGTTCATTTCATTGCAGAAGTAATTGGAGAAAATTGTGAAGTTGTTTTGCATGATGTTACGAATCCAGACGAATCTATAATAGAGGCAGTGAACGGACATCTTAGTGGAAGAAACATTGGTGGACATTTAACAGATCTAGCTTTAAAGATTCTACAAGAAAAAAAATATATAGATAAACATTATATTTCCAATTACAAAGGAAACTCAAAAAATAATCAGACGTTTCGTTCGTCAAGCTATTTTATTAAAGATGAAAACAACAGCATAATTGGAATGCTGTGTGTGAACATTGATATTAGTAATATGATAAAAGCAAGAGACTGGTTAGACAATATAATTATGAGTAATACTAGCGTGAATGTAGAGGAAGAGAAGGCTCATCCTAATCTTGAATTAGACCTTTCTGAAAACTTAGAAGAAAATCTAGATAGTCTTCTTTCATCACTTATTACAGGAGTTTTATTAGAATGTGAAGTTTCGCCTGAGAGAATGTCTCCTGATGAAAAAATGGAAGTGATAAAAAAACTTAATGATAAAGGGGTATTTTTACTTAAAGGCGGCGTAAGTGAAGTGGCTAAACATTTAAAGGCATCAGAAGCAACGATCTATCGGTATTTAAACAAGGTAAAGTAAATGTACATTTACTTTACCTTACTTTGTTCTATTAACGGTACTGTCATATTAAGCTAAGCGAATTTGTACCTCTTATTTAATTAGGTCTTTCTAAATGTAATAATATTATATTAAGATTAACAAAAAACCTTACAAAAATGTAAGGTTTTTTGTAAGGTAAATCGATAGTTTAGCAGCATTATTTTGAATAAACTTATCTATGAAAAGCACACACATTTTAGAGAAGTAAGACGTTAGGCACTACAATTGAAAGGAGAGAGAGAATGGAGAAGCGCTCAGAAGCTCTTGCTTTATTATTAGAAAATGATGCGATTATGTTAGCTAATAATAAAGATCATACAACTGTCATTGAACAGCGAGAAATACTAGTAGATTCAAGCGATAAAATCGTATGGTACAAATGGAATGAGAATGACAAAGAGAACATAAATGAGCAATATCACATAGGGTATGATGTGCATAGAGTTGTTTTATGGAATGAGATGAAATCTTGGATTCATAAGCAAAACGGTAAGAATAAATTTGAGAGCAGCCGCGCACTCCATTCTCAAACTCCCAAAATGGTAAGAAACAGAGAGTCACATTAGGAAAGTAACTAAGAAAACTGAGACACAAAAAAAGATTGCTGATTAAGCAATCTTTTTTTATGTAACCTGACAATTCTTTTAAGAGTTGTCAGGTTGTTTATTTTTATAGCCAAAGATTCTGTTAACGTCAAATTGACTTGGAACCATGTTTAACGATTTAGGATTGGAGTCCATGTTTTTTGTTGTATTCTAGCTCTTTTGCTCCTCGGTGAGCCAATATACAGCAGATGATACAGCAAACAGTTGCTGCTAGTAATACATAGAAACCACCATTCCATCCTACCTTGTCGACCATTACTCCAAAGAGAGTAGTACCTAAAGATGCACCCAGAATGTAACTCATAAAACCTCGCAGGCCAACTGCAGAGCCAACAGCGAAAGCTGGAACTACCTCCATAGTTTGTACTGAAGCTAGAAACTGTGGAATGTAAATCAAGCAACCAATAATAGCAGCGAAGATCGTTACCCAATGTAAAGATGTACTTTGCCAGTAACCGATGATGCAGACAAGTATCATTGACATAGCAATGATTGCTGGCGGCATGCGGCGCCCTTTGAATAATTTATCTGATACATAACCAGCCAGAAGGGTAGAAGGAATAGCTGCCCATTCAAAGAATAAAAAGGCCACACTCATCTCTTCTTTAGTGAAATGTTTCACATGTAATAAATAAATAGGTAACCAGCTTATAATGCCGAAACGAACCATGTAAACGAAAACATCTACGAAGGAAACGAACCATGCATTTTTGTTAAATAAAACATAATTCTTGAAAATCTGCCAAGCACTCATGTCTGTTGGTGGTTTTGAATCAACACTTTGTTTTGTTTTCGAATCGGATTCGTCTTTGATGATTTTGTTTAACGGAGGTAATCCCTCACTTACCGGTGAGCCTTTAATAAGAGCTAATATTACTAGAGCAATAACAATAGCTATAGCAGCAGGGACCTGGTAGCTTGCCGCTTGCCAGTGATTGGAGCCTAACATAGCAAAACTCATACCGACGATAGGTGCTACGATACCTCCGCCTATATTGTGAGAAATATTCCATATCGCACCGACAGTTCCTCTTTCCTTACGAGGAAACCAATTTGCGATGGTAATAAAGCTAGGTCCAACTCCCATTCCTTGGAAGAACCCATTGAAAACAACAAGAATTGCAAACATCCAAAATGCCGTGCTGAATCCCATCATAATATTGACCATAGCACAAAGAAGCAAACCAAGCGCCATATAACTTTTAGGATTCGCTTTGTCGGCTAAACTACTCATCAAACCTTTACTAACTCCATAAGCGATAAGCATGCAACTGCTTAATAATCCTATTTCTGTAGCACTAAGGTTAAGGTGTTCCTTCAAATAAGGAGTAGATAAGGCAAAGTTGTTACGTACTATATAGTAAGCTATGTAACCTAAGAACACCCCTAATAAAGATTGTATCCGGAAAAGCTTATAGGTTTTTTGAACCTGATCTGGTGCTATTTTTGTAGTAGCAATTTTAGGTTTCAAAAATGAGAACATATTATCTACCTCGATTTCTTTACTTTGATTTACAAAAAACTTAGACTAGCATGAAATTTAGTATATAAATAGAATGCCAATTTGGTGAAGACGTTTTCACAAATACTTGCGTTATATCATACCTCCTTTGTTACATTATCTTATATGCCAATTCGTTAAAATATCAGTAAATATCTGATTTTATGTAGGATAAAATAGTATAGTCTGTCAGAATTTATCCTACAAGCAATATTCATGGCTATATAAATCTGTTTTGTAACTACTCAGTCACTCTATGAAAAAAAGGCAGAAAAGCACTTTTTTAATGGCCTGGGAGGAATGGGCTCTGTATAGGAGCGGTCAGGGGAGATATAAATAGAAAGTATTTATATATTTTTTGTCACAACTCTGACATGAAAAGGAGTGATGGATACATTCTTTCATAGATTTCGCATATTGTCCTGAAGTAATATATGAATATAAACTGCAAAAATCCTAAATTAAGTAGGATTCAATTAGGGGATTTTCACATCATACATAAAGTGAAACTTCTATTAGTGGGTGATAGTGATATTCATCTTTCACTGATGGACAACGCAGCTCTCTCAATCGTGATTTGGGGAGCTAGTAATAAGGAGATAAAGTGAAACTTTAATCAGTGGGGGTTTTCTTCATTCCCCACTGATTATCAGCCCTCACCAATCGGGCTTTTACGGGCAGTTTATCTCCCGCCTAACTTCTTAGGAAAAGCGGAAGCGGCTCGCTCAGAATCGCAGGACGCCCACGCCCCTGACAGAGAGGCGCTTTTTGCCTCGTCCGAGGGGGCGAAACGGCTGGAAATTCTAGCCGCTAGAGCTGGACGATGCTTTTGCTGAATTTTGAGGCGGGAGTATTACTGCCCACGAATAGCGGGATAAATTCCTCGCCTGTAAGAACGGAGGAAAGTATGACAAATTGGTTGAGGATTTTTTTAATATTGCTTACTACTTTACCTGCAATAGGATGTCAGCATGAGCGTTCGAACCCTCAAATTGTTTTCTCCGAATTTGACACCATGCCTGTTGGTTACCAAGACGACAATCCCGCTCCTGTACGAATCGCAATTTCAAGTGTGTTATCAAAGACTGATACCATTATGCACTATAGGAAAATAGCTAACTATATTGGAGAGAAGCTCCATAGACCTGCAATTCTAATTCAGCGCAAGAGTTATAATGAGATTAGTATGTTGATGATGAATGGAGGTGCTGACATAGCTATACTTTCAACAGGAGCATATATCACTTACAGACATGTTGAGGGACTTGAAGCAATTGCTATGCAAGAGCGAATGGGAGTTCCATATTATTATGGTTATGTCGTCGTACACCGTAAAAATGAAATATCCAGTATACATGATTTGAGAGGGAAAAACGTTGCTTTTAGCGATCCAACTAGTTATTCCGGATATATTTTTGTGAGGAAAAAATTAGCTGAATTAAGTGAAACACCAGAGCATTTCTTCGGGCGTTATGTTTTTACATATAATCATGAAGACTCCTTAAGTGCTGTAATAAATGGAGTTGTTGATGCCGCAGCTGTTGATAGCTTAGTCTTTGAGCGTACGAAACTTAAAAATCCAGAACTAATTAAGGATTTAAAAATTATTGCAAAAACGGAACCGATTGGTACCGGTCCTGTCGTCATCAATAGTAATTTACCTGATGAGGAGAAGCGAATTATTAAAGAAAGTTTCATTACTATGCACGAACAAGAAATAATAAAACCAGCGTTTCAAGGGTTGTTCATTGATCGTTTTGTTCCATTTGAATCAAGGTTATATGAGGGTCATCTATGAAGTGGCTGAATAAATTACAAATAAACCAAAAAATATTTGGAGCTATATTCATTTCGCTACTCTTTCTCGCCCTAGTATTAGGATGTATCATTTGGGAATCACTCACAAAAATCATGACAGAAGACCTAAAGAAACGTGGTGAAAATATTGCTGAAAATATTGCAGCATTGTCCTCGGATTACATTTTGACTGACGACTATTATTCAATCCATCTTCTCATTACACGTGCACAGGAAACGAACAAAGATGTTCGTTATATACTGGTCGTTAACAATAATAATGTTCTTGTCGGTAATACATTCTCTAAGCACCTGCCGAAAGGAATATTAAACGCACATAAGCCTGATGGTGTTAATACTAAAAATTACGCGATCCTAACTTCTGATGAAGGAAATATTCATGACATACTTGTTCCGATTGAAGAGGGAGATGTAGGGTTCGTTAGAGTTGGAATGGCAGAAAAACAGGCGAAAAGCTATATTTTTACTAAAATAATAGAGTTGGTTGTTGCTACATTTTTGGTCTGCATGGGAGCAGCAGGGATCGCTTATTATGTGACCCGTATCATTACCCGGCCAATTAATAGTTTAGTTGATACAGCAGCAGGCATATCAGCTGGTAATTTATCCTTAAGAGCTAAAGCAGTAGGTGATGATGAAGTTGGAAAACTTGCACAGGCTTTTAATGAAATGGCTGACAATCTGATTAGTTCTAGGACTGCAGTAGAGAAATTATTGAAGGAACTTCAAGAAAAGGATGCCCTTCGAGATACGTTGATTTTGAAACTACTATCCGCTCATGAGGAGGAGAGAAAAAGAATTTCTCGTGAACTTCATGATGAAACAAGCCAAGCCCTAACTTTTTTAATGGTTACAATGCGTATTTTGGCTAATGAAGCTAAAGATGACGAGCAACTGGAGCTACTTCATGCAAGTCGAGAGACAGCAGCCGGTATTTTACGAGAAATTAGAGATTTAGCAGTAGAATTAAGGCCACCGATCCTTGATGATATGGGATTAATTCCTGCATTAAGGAAATACGTAAGAAAGTTTGAAGAAAAATGCGCTCTTACGGTAACTCTACACGTTCCTGATGATGACGCCTTCGTCATAGATAGTCATATTGCTGTAGCACTATACCGAATTGTTCAAGAAAGTCTTACCAATGTAGTGAAACATACAGTAGCGACTGAGATTACGATTAATATGGAGATAAGAGATTGTTCGATCTTGTTGAACATCCATGATAACGGTCACGGTATAAATGAGGATGATTTTGAAAAAGCTCGCCAGCAAAATCGAATCGGAATATATGGAATGAAGGAAAGAGCAGAATTATTAGGAGGTTCATTTTTGATTAGAACTCACAATAACGGTGGAACGGAAGTTAGTGTGTCTATCCCATTAAAACAGAGAGAAGGGGATCAAGATGGAAAAGACAATCAGCATAATGTTAGTTGATGACCACGCTTTGATGAGAGCTGGTTTAAAACTATTATTACAAAAAAGGCCATCATTAAAGGTTGTAGGTGAAGCTGCTGATGGATTTGAAGCACTAAGGCTTTACGACAATTTAAGGCCCGATATTTTGATATTAGATATATCTTTGCCACGCATAGATGGAATTCAAGTTTTAACAGAAATTAAATTACGCTATGAACAAGCGAAAGTCATCGTGCTTACCATGCATGAAGATGAGGATTATATAACATCAATCATGAACGCGGGAGCTTCAGGTTACGTCCCTAAAGCGGCTGTCGATGAAGAATTATACAATGCGATTGATTCTGTTATGGATGGGTACATATACCTCCGTCCAAAGGAAATTTCAACTATGTTAAAAAAAATGCAAAACGAAACGGATTCTCGAAATCCATATGTAATTTTAAGTCCACGTGAACGAGAGGTATTGAAATTTCTTGTTCAAGGTTTTTCAATGTCTGAAATCGCTGGGGAATTAACGATCAGTATAAAAACGGTTGATACCCATAAGACGAGAATGTTGAACAAACTTAATCTTTCTAAGAAAAGTGAACTTGTTCAATATGCCATAAAGTATAATTTAATACATATAATATGACGGGATAATGCTTGTTATAAAAGATTTTTTTCTTTCGCTGATTTGAAACAACACAAAAATCCCACTTTAGAAAAATGGGATTTTTGTTTCGTTATATTATAGTTATTTCCGAAATACTTAGAGACTCTAAAGATTGCTGATTAAGCAATCTTTTTTTTGCTTGTATTTATACTCGCGCTCATAAATAAGCGCGGTGCTGTTGTAAATAAAACGACAAGTAGAACCGCACACATTGCGAAAGAACCAATCATTGTGATGCCGTTAAAGATAAAGGAATATAAAACAGCTGATTGTCCTTTTGGTGCATATTGTCCAAAGAAAATAAAGCCAGCAATGAAGTGCCAAAAATAACGAGCTAGGCTACCAATAAACGCAGCGATAATGACATACATGATTGCTTTTGCTTTTTGTTTATTAGCAATTGCTTGTTGAATTGGTGCATGAAATAATCCAGAAAAGCCAATAAAGGCAAAGGCGATGAAGTATTCAATAAACGCTTGTACCGGCGTAAAAATAGATGCATCTCCTGCGACAATTTGTAATAATCCCCAAACGAGACCACTTAAGAAACTCGCTTTAAATCCCCAGCGGTAAGCAACAATAAAAATTGGAATCATCGCAAACGAGATAGAACCGCCTGTTGGAAGTTTAATAGATAATGGCAAAATGTCGATGACTAACGCAAATGCTGCAAGAATCGCCGCCTCTATCATCGCTTGTAAATTTGTATTACGCATGTAAAAATCCCCCTACATCCAAGTTACAAAAGAAGAATCTTTATCATAGGGGGATGAAAATACACAAATTGAAAATCACTACTTATGTATATATGTTTGCACAATTCCTACGTTAGCATTAACTAACAGGTTCTAAGGGTCGGAACAAAGTGTTCCCTCTCAGCGACGTGGCTCCCCCTGTGACAACGAGATTCTTAGATTGTTACTACCATTGTAATAACAATGGATAAGAATGGCAAATTTAATTTATATATAAGTTGAAATAAAAACCCCTTTCTTTTTAGGGAGGGGCGACTGGCCATGCATAACAACGATTTTTATGTTAAATAAGATGGAATTGTACAAAAAATAGTAATAAATTCACGGTATATTGTATAGTGTTTTTTCAGAGAGTCATGTTATAATTGGTATTGATAATAATTATCGTTATCTTTTGAGGGGGATAATTTATGAACTTAGTTGATATGAGTATAGATGAAAAAGTACGTGTAAAAGATTTACAATCTCTTGATAAATTGTTAAAACGCCGTTTGGCTTCATTTGGATTTTCTGAGGGCTGCGAGCTTTGTTTAAAACAAAAGGCAATGCTTAATGGTCCATGTACATTAGAATGCCGTGGACAATTAATCTCTATTCGTCATTGTGATGCGAAAATGATAAAGGTGGAATTAGCGTGAACAAGGTTGCTTTGCTAGGAAATCCGAATACGGGAAAAACATCATTGTTTAATGCGCTTACTGGTTCTTATGAATACGTTGGGAACTGGAGCGGAGTAACCGTAGAAAAAAAGATTGGTAAGTTAAAAGATAAGCAAGGAATGTTAATAGATTTACCAGGTATATACGATTTAAATCCTGTATCCCGTGATGAGGGAGTTGTTACACAATTTTTATTAACAGAAGAATTTCATCATATGTTAAATATTGTGGACTCTTCTCAATTTGAACGTAATATGCATTTAACATTACAATTGTTAGAATTCGGAAAACCGCTTTCTATCGGTTTAAATATGATTGATGTGGCAAAACAACGCGGGATTACGATTGATGTTAAGAAGCTATCTGAAACGCTAGGTGTAACAGTTATTCCTGTTATCGCAAGAAGTGGAAAAGGATGCGAGGAGTTATTAGCTGCTCTTCATAAAGGCGATAAGGCGGGGCAGAAACCGTTTGTTCTTTCATATGGTAAAGCGGTCGAGACAGGAATCCAGCGCGTTATGGAGAAATTGCAGCGCGAAAATGATGAGCATGCAAGATGGCTTGCGCTTCAATTTTTAGGAAATAACGAAGTGGTAGAGAAAGAAATTGCCAAGTCGCATGTATATAACGAACTTGTAGCAATTCGCTCTGCAGTAGAAGAAGAATTAGATGTTACGCTAGAACAGCATATATACGGAGTACGTGCAGCGTATATTGAAAAGTTGAAAACAAGTGTGATTCGTAATGAAAAAGAAGGAAGTATTCCTTTTTCGGAAAGAATTGATAAATTAATTACGCATAAAATTTTGGGACTACCAATCTTTTTAGGAATCATGTTTTTAATTTTTCAAGTTACGTTTTCGTGGATTGGAACGCCTTTATCGGATCAATTTGATGCGTTTGTTGGCGGGCCATTTACAGATTGGGTAACAGCAGGACTTACGAATATTGGTGCGTCTGAGTTTATTCAAGCGCTCGTTACAGATGGAATTATTGCAGGAGTTGGTGCGGTATTAGTATTCGTGCCGCAAATTTTCGTATTGTTCTTCTTCATTTCATTACTAGAAGATTCCGGATATATGGCGCGTATTGCCGTTGTAATGGATCGTGTGATGGAGTTTTTTGGACTAAACGGAAAAGCGTTTATTCCTATGATTATCGGTTTTGGTTGTAATGTACCAGGCATTATGGCTGCGAGGACGATTGAACAGGAGAAAGAGAGGCTGCTTACGATTTTAGTGACACCGTTTATGTCATGCTCAGCCCGTTTACCTGTATATGCACTATTTGCAGGGGTCTTTTTCCCGAATAGTCAAGCAGCTGTTGTATTTTCTTTATATCTCATTGGTATTATTCTGGCATTACTTGTTACAAAAATTATGTCTATTACGGTTTTAAAAGAAGAGAAGTCTATTTTTGTCATTGAACTTCCGCCTTACCGTGTGCCGCAACTAAAAACGTTATGGCGCAGTACGTGGGAAAAAGGAAAAGGATTTGTACGTAAAGCAGGTACATTTATCTTTGGTGGTTCTGTTGTAATTTGGTTATTAAATTATGCTGGGCCATCTGGACTCGATGTAGGGATGGGAGATAGTTTCTTAGCGATGATCGGTGGATTATTTGCTCCAATTCTTGCGCCGCTTGGTTTTGGAACATGGCAAGCAGCTGCATCTCTGTTAACAGGATTTTTAGCAAAAGAAGTTGTTGTTTCTACAATGGCAATTATTTATTCTGTGAAAGAAGATGTATTAGGAAACGTAATCGGTACGCATTTCACAACATTATCAGCATATTCGTTTATGTTCTTTATTTTACTGTATGTACCATGTTTAGCGACAGTTGCGGTTATTCGCCGTGAAACAGGATCTCTAAAGTGGACGATTTTCTCTGTTGTGTATCCACTTGTGGTTGCATACGTATTAACACTAGTAATATACCAAGTTGGATCCATGCTCGGATTCTAAAAGGAGATGTATCATAATGATAGTCAATATTGTAATTGGAGCTGTCATTTTTGGATATGCAGGATATACGCTAATGAACTTCGTAAAGCGAAGCAAAAAAGGGAAATGTGCAGCATGTTCTCTGAATAAATCATGTCAGTCAAAGGTTTGTAGTCCGAATATGGAACAAGTTGTGAATAAGTAGAAAAAAGCTTTGCGGATCTCGCAAAGCTTTTTTAATATATTTTTTATAAGTTATGATGGGAATGTCATATTATCGCTTGTATATTTGCAAAACAAGATGTGAGTGCACTTTATTTTTGATATAATGTATACATAGGTTTAAAGAATGAATATTCTTACTGTAAAGGAAGATTTTTAGGTTTTCCGAGTACTGAATTTGAAATATGAAGCAATTTATTAGGAGGAATTAGAATGTCTGTATTTAAGCGATTAAGAGATTTAACGATGTCAAATGTATATTCATTAATTGAAAAAGCGGAAGATCCAGTTAAAATGACGGATCAGTATTTACGTGATATGCAAGAGGATGTACAAGAAGCTGAGAAAAGTGTAGCAGCACAAATTGCACTTGAGAAAAAATTTAAATTGTTGTTTGAAGAGCAAGAAGCACTTGTAAAGAAACGTGAAGAACAAGCGCATATGGCTGTTCAAGCAAATAACATTGATCTTGCACGTCGTGCTTTAGAAGAAAAGCAAACTGCAGAACAAAAAATGAACGAATATAAAGCGAGCTATGAGCAAAATAAAGCTGCTGCAGATAATCTTCGCATGAAATTAGAAGAGATGCGTAAGCAATTAACAGAATTAAAAAATAAACGTGAAACGCTTGTAGCGCGTGTAAACGCAGCGAAAGCACAAAAGAATATTAATCAGGCAATGTCTGGTTTTGATGCGAATACAGCAAAAGCAGGTTTAAGCCGCATGGAAGAAAAAGCTCTTCAATTAGAAGCGGAAGCAGAAGCGAGCGGAGAAATTTATAAAAAAGAAAAATCATTAGATGATGAATTTGCGAGCTTAAACAAAAACTCAGTTGTAGATGATGAATTAGCTCGTATTATGAAGCAGTACGAGAAATAATCTATATGAAATACAAGTTAAAAAACTGACATGAAAACCGTTTTCTTTTTAAGGTGGGCGAGAGTAACTAGCCGTGCGTAGAAGCGGTCAGGGCCTTTTCCTGCCACTTGCAAAGTTTCAAACAAAGGGAGAAAGCGAGAGCAGGTTATGCTGCACTGCTGCATAGCTGCGATTTATATGTTAGGAATAGAAAATAGACAAGAGAACCGACATGTGATAGAAGGAAGTCATGTCGGTTTTCTATTATTTTTTCAGAGGTGGTTCTTTAATGACAGGGATAAATATTTTAGCCATGCTCGTATGGACTGGCGCAGGTGCTCTTCTTTTATTTATACTAATGTGGATTGATTCACTTTTTACTAAATATAAAGATTTAGAAGAAATTAAAAAAGGAAATATGGCGGTTACGACACGCTTTGCGATGAAGTTGTTTGCGCAAGGATATATTTTATCGCAGTCGATTGCAAAATCAAACGATCTATGGCAAGCATTACTTACATCAGCGATCTCTTTTGTAATTTTATTAGTTGTAGAAATGTTTGTTGAACTTGTTTTGCGAAAAACAGTTAATTTAGATTTAGATGAGGGAACGAAGCAAGGGTTTGTGGCGCATGCTGTATTAGCAGGTTCGTTGCACATTGTCGGTGCCCTTATTTTATCAGCATGTCTATAACGAGAAAAGGATGGGTAGGTCAATGAGTTTATTTAAACGTATTAAAAATATAATAAAAAGTCCGGAACCTGCTAAACCTGAGAAGACGGTACTCACGTTAGCCCCTGGGGACATGATTGAAGTTTCATTAGTCATGTATGAAGTGATTGGAAAAACAAGCATGCACTCTCGAAATGAAATGATTTTAACATTACAAGATGGAAGAACCATTCGGTATTTAAAAATTGAAAATCGTGAAAATACGTATTATAAACTATATGCGCCTATTGATGGACGATTAGATTCAATCGATGAAATTCCAACGACAATTGAAATGGACGATATTAAATATCATCTGGAAGAGCGATATGACGGGCGTGTTGTCGTCATGGGGAAAACACCATTTGCAGTATCTGATGAACAATACGTATGGGAGTTCCAATCGGATAATCGAAAGCTGCTTCGCGTTGAGTGGCAAGATGGACGTACAATGATGTATGAAGGAGAATCAATCCTTTCAGCTGATGTACAAATTATAAGAGCAACGTAAGGGGGGGCACAATCATGTCAAACCGATTGTTTTCCATGATTAAATCGTTCGCAATCCCTATACTTGCTATTGTTATGTTACTTGGAATTGCAGGTTTTGCTTTATCGGGATGTCAAAATGAAAAGTCGATTCAAGATCGTTACCCGTTGGAATCAGTTGCGAGAGACGGTAAGCAAGAATCTTATGTATACCGGGCTGCCAATAAATCAGTTCCTCAAGTTGCTAAAGAATTAATTGACGAACAGGAACCAAAACAAGCGTCTAAAGAAGACGAAAATCAGATGTTCCTTGTGTATTCTGATAAAATCTATAACCTTCAGAAGGATAAAGAGAAGCCATCTGACACATTAATTGAAATCAGCAATAAAGAGTTTGTCCGTCAAAATTATCAGCCATCCTTTTTAGAAGGATATATTTTGGCAAGTATATTAAATGATATATTCGATTCGCGAAGATCGTATCATGGCGACTACCGCGGGTATACGGACAGACAAAATCATAAACCGATTATTACGCAACGACCACCTACAAAAGAAGAAAAGAAAACACCGCCGCCTATTACGAAACAAGGTAAAGGCTCTATCATTAAAAGAAGTGATAAAGTAGAGCAAAAACCATCAGTAGGTGATTCGGGAAGTATTACGGAAAAAGGCACGCAAAATACACCGCCTTCTACAGAGAATAAAGGGAAGATTATTAAATCACCAGGGGATTCTAGCGGGGCAGATGTGAAGCCAAAATCATCGATTAAAAGTCCGCCAAAGAATACATCTCCCCCTAAAACGAAGGTTGGCGGTTCTGGGAAAATTACGAAGAGAAGATAAAGAAATCCCAAGGAGCGGAGTAGATGCTTCTTGGGATTTTTGCTTATGACTAATCATTTAGTGAGGTTCCCGCACGTTTACAATTTTCTTATCTATAAAAAGGAGTTGTCCTCCTATAGCTAAAAGCGATATACCGGCTATTATATAAGGCAAAGTGATAGGTTCTATTCCTTTTTCTAAAAATATTCCATTTGTCATTGTCCCTATGGAACCCGAAAAATAATTAATAGAGCTAAGTAAAGCGATTGAAATAGTAGCATGATCTGGACTAATTTCTAAAAGTGTTTTTTGCTGGGTAGCTACTGCCGCCCATCCTGTACTACCCCAAAGAATTAAAAAAATGGCTAACAATAACGCATTTTTATGGAAAATTCCCATACATATAAATGAGAAAAACATGATTCCCATTAAGTATAGTAATATGATCTTTGGCTTTTTATAGAAATCTATTATAAATCCAATTGTAAAACTTCCAGCAATTCCACCGACTCCCCACATCCAAATAAACATGATGGATTTTTGAAATCCATATGCAATAATGATGGAATCTAAGTATGTATACAGGCCTAAGCTACAAAAGCTTAATATCATTGTAATAAACATGACAAGAGAAATTTTTTTGTTTTTGAACATACCTAGTCGCTCTTTTAATGTTGGTAAAGGGCTAGATTCTATCATAGGGAACTTAGTGAAGAGAGCGAATATCCCGATTGCCCCAATTGCAACGATAAACCACATCGCTATGCGCCATTTATAAATTGAAGCAATATATATACCAAACGGAACGCCAATTACGGTTCCGGCACTCATTCCAAGCAAAACGGTGCTTAGTGCTCTTCCTCGTCGTTTCTCAGAAACTAATGTAACAGCAGCAGCTGACGCTAATGGTGAATATAGCCCAGCACCGATGCCGGCTAGGCCTCTAGAAATTAATAAAATAATAAAATGATGAGTCACAGCGGTTAGGAAGTTAGAGACTGTGAAAAGGAATAGTGCTGCTAGTAATGTATGTTTCGTATTTGTTCTTCTCATACCTGCAGCGAATAACGGTGCAGCAATGGCATAGCAGATTGTGAAGATGCTTACGGTTTGACCAGCAGTTCCTATTGAAACATGAAAATCATCAGCGATTTGAGGTAAGATTCCTGCCATTATATAAGCATCTACTCCTAGTGCGAACATCCCGAATGTTAATAAAAATATTTTATTCAATGCGAATCCTCCTTTTGATGAATTATTCTTTTTTTATCGTAACGGGTATAATAAAATTAAGGAAATTCATATTTTACATGAGAGGTATGAGTAAAATTCATGACGATAGCTAGATATGAGATTTTTCAAAAGGTAGTAGAGTTAGGTAATTTTACTAGAGCGGCAGAACAATTGAATATGACGCAATCAGCTGTTAGCCATGCGATTGCTAGTTTAGAAAAAGAGTTAGGATATCCTTTGTTACATCGGAATAAGCAATCTGAAATTAGAAAAACTGAGTTTGCAAATCGTATTTTCCCCCATATTCAAAATGTATTAAAGAGTGAAGCTTCTATTAAACAAGAAGTATCTATACAAAATAATCGATTAGAGGGAACATTGAAAATAGGAGCATTTACAAGTGCAGCTGCACAAATATTACCGTCTATGTTATTAGAACTTAAACAGAGTTATGCAGGTATTAAAGTTTTATTATTTGAGGGGACATATGGAGAAGTAGTCGAATGGATTAATAATGGTACAGTTGATATAGGATTTGTTTTAGAATCAAATGTAAATAAACAAATAAAATCAATCCCAGTTAGCAAAGATGAAATTGTATTAGGGTTACCGAAAAATCATCCGTTGACGAATCAAAAAATGGTGGATGTTCAGCAAATTGATGGAATGGACTTTATCATGCCAAAGGGCCCGTATCAGCCATTAGTGATGAAAATTTTAGCTGATTATCAAGTACGTCCCAATATTATATTAGAGGTGCTGAGTTGTGAAACGATTGTGAACATGGTTTCGCAAAATATTGGAATTACAATGGGGCCTGAGCTATTCTTTAAATCACATAAAAATATTGAAATAAAAAAATTAAAGCAAAAACAATATCGCCATATTCATTTAGCGTTTAAAGAACGCTCGCCTATAATTGATGCTTTTTTAAATCAAGAAATACCAATGCGTTATAGATAGAAAACAAACCAAAAAGGAGTGTCACGTAGTCAAAAATTCGACTTATGGGACAGCTCCTTTTCTCATATAATTCAACTAAATAAAAAGTTAAGAACTGTTAAGAAGACAGCGAACCCTAAGATAAATCCTACGACCTTAGTATGACGCTTACGCTCCATAACAATGATTGCAATATATTCCCGAATCATTGCATTTGGCCAGTAGTAGAAAGCGGTTTTTGAACCAATTCCTTGGCTATTGAGGCCAGCTTGTTTTGCGTATAAGCCAGCACGGAACAGGTGGAAATTGTTCGTTGTAAAGATACTATTGTATGTATCACTTTTTAATGAATCCATAATTTGTTTTGAGAAGAGCATGTTCTGATATGTGTTTACAGAACGATTTTCCTGTACGGTATGCCGGATAGGAATTCCCTTTTCAACAGCATACTTTTGCATCGCCTCCGCTTCAGGAAGATTTTCAGCCGGTCCTTGTCCACCAGAGAAAATGATTGTAGGCGGAGAAGTAACAGCTGCTTGCTTCCAATAAAAATCAATCGCCTTATTAATCCTGCTTGCTAAAAGTGGCGGCACTTTATCATGAATTAATCCACTGCCAAGAACGATAATGAAATCTTGATTGCGTCTTGGTTTATTGAACTGATACAGAAAATAAGCTGTTAAGAAGTTGAATAAATGGAAAAAGAAATATATTACAATGAAAAATACGCCTGTAAAAATCGGCTGGAAATGAGGAGATAAAAGTCGAGTCGGGTCAAATAGTAAGAATAATATACTGAATAAAATACCTAGACCAGCTAATAAAGTTAAACAATTTGAAAAGCGTCGCCCTTCTTTTCTCATTAAAATTCTTGCATTAAGAAATAGTCCGATCATTAAAGCGAATATACCAAAGGTTAACATAAAGGCAATGATAAAAAGAGGTATAACTGCAATTATGTTAAGTATCTCATTATGTGAGCTAAGGCCTAAATAAAGACAAAGGATAAGGAATGAGCAAAAAAACAGGTTAAATAAAAAGCCAATTATTAATCTTCTTGGATCTCTTAAATAAAAGATTAGAAAAATAATAAGTAAAATAAACGTAATGATTTCTAAAAACATAACTTTTGTGAATACCTCAACTTTCTAATAAATTCCTTTTTTATTATATATCAAGGAATAAAGAAAGGAACAGAAAAACCATCCCGGATAGAGGATGGTTTTTCATTTTAGTGATACCCTTTTGCAGAGTCTTTATGAATTTTCTCTTTAAAGATTGTGTAGCTCCATAATTGATAGCCGATAACGATTGGTACCATTACCATGGCAACAAAGAACATAATTTTTAAGTTTAATTCACTACCTGCTGCTTGGAATAATGTTGTGCTGTATGCATCGTTAATACGAGATGGTAGCATTCTTGGGTACATACCAGCAAAACCAGTTGCCATAAACGTAGCGATTGTTAAGCAAACAAATGTGAAAGCTAAGCCAATTTTACGTTTGAAAACCATTACTATCATGATGACACTCAGTAACATCGCAAGTGCTGGGATTAAAAACAGTACAGGATATTCCGTGAAGTTCTGGAATAAGTTTGTACGATTTGCAGTTGCAACGTAGAAGATAGCCAGAATGATTGCTGCTGCCATTGAACATGGTTTCGCAATTTTATAAGCACGATCTGATACTTCACCAGTCGCTTTAATCATAACCCAAAGTGCACCGGATACGACAAAGATTGCTGTGAAGAATAGGCCGCCTAAAATGCCATAAGGGTGTAATAAGCTAAGTAAATTTCCTTCATAGCCATTTTTACCAATTTGTAATCCGTAGTACAAGTTAGCGAATGTAACACCGAATAAGAAAGCAATTAAGAAACTACCAACGGCATATGTCCATTTACAAATAGTTTGCCAAACTGGTGAATCATCTTTATGCATGAATTCTAGTCCTGCTGCACGAGCAAATAGAGCAAGTAATACTAAGAATAACGGTGTATATAAGTAACTGAACATGTTTGCATATGTGATTGGGAAAGCAGCGAATGTTGCTCCCCCAGCTGTAATTAACCATACTTCGTTCCCGCCCCAGAACGGTCCAATTGCTTCTTGCAACTGATTGCGTTCTTGGCGATCTTTCGTAACGAATGGGAAAATCATTCCGTTACCAAGTGCATAACCATCGAGAATAAAGTAAACTGTCCAAATCACGCCCCATAAGCCGAACCAAATAATTGCAAGTGTATCATGAGACATGAGCTGCACCCCCCTCTGTAGTCTCTTCTAAAGCTGCAGGTCCTTTTTTCGCAAATTTCAACATAAGGTACACATCAGCAACTAATAGTAAAGAGTAGAATAAGACTAAGCTAATTAAAGAGAACCAAATTTGCGGTACAGAAATTGGTGAAACTGATTCTGCTGTTCGCATTAGTTTGTATACTGTCCAAGGTTGACGTCCCGCTTCTGCAACAATCCAACCCGCATTAATTGCTACATATGGAAGTAATACAGACCACATTGTAATTTTTAAGAAACGTTTTGAGTTTTCTAGTTTTCCTTTGCGGCTTAAATAGAAACCAAACCATGTAAGTGCCATAAAGAATGTACCAAGTGCAACCATTAAACGGAAGCTGTAATAAACAAGATTTACGTTTGGACGTTCGTCTTCCGGAATATCTTTTAAACCGACAATTTTTCCATCAAATGAATTTGTGTAGAAGAAACTGCCGAGTTTTGGAATTGTTAATGCTTCGAAGTTTTTCTCATTTTTCACATCAGGGATTTGAATAATTGAGAAACCTTGTCCTTCTCCAGTTTCCCAAACAGCTTCCATTGCTGCACCTTTTGCAGGTTGCATTTTCGCTGCGAAAGCACCGGATTCGTGACCGATAAATGGTGTTGCAGTTGCTGCAAATAAACCGAATATTAAGCCATACTTAAATGATTTTTTAAAGAATTCAACGTCGTTTTTACGTAGTAAGTGATACGCACTAATTGCCATAACGAAGAATGCACCAACGATATAACAACCAACAACAGTGTGGAAAAACATATGCCATGCATATGGATTTGTAACAAGTGCCCAAAAGTCATTTAATTCAGCGCGGCCATTTCGGACTACATAACCAACTGGGTTTTGCATGAAGCCGTTCGCTGTGATGATCCAAAGTGCAGAAATGTTTGTTCCAAGTGCGACCATCCACATAGAGAAAGCACGGAACTTTGGTGAAATTTTATCTTTACCGAACAACCAAATTCCCATGAAAGTAGATTCTAAGAAGAAGGCAACAAGTGCTTCTATTGCTAGTGGAGATCCGAAGATATCTCCCATATATTTAGAGTACTCAGACCAGTTTGTTCCGAACTGGAACTCCATCGTAATCCCGGTGATAATTCCCATTACGAAGTTAATCGTAAATAACTTACCCCAGAAATTTGCCATTTTTCGATATGTTGGATTTAATGTACGGGCATATTGCGTTTCCATGAACGCTACTAAAATAACAAGTCCGAGTGTTAACGGTACAAATAAGAAATGATAAAAAATTGTAATTGCAAATTGAAAACGACTCAGTAACAAAACGTCGGACATAATAAAGCTCACTCCCTCTTTTCATTATCTACATTTAGTTTATAGTGAAAATGTGAGCAAGGTACGAGGTAGTTGTTACAGAACTGTGTGGAAATTATGGAAGAATTATGACTGTTGTCTGAAAAATTATATTCTTAGGATATAGCAATACATTTTTGGTTTTTTTGGTTCTTTGGTACACTTACATTATAGTTACACAAAGAAAGAGGGGATTGACTATGAAAGCTCTAGAAGAGATTTTGCAATATAATAAAGAATTTGTCGAGAGTAAAAAGTATGAGGAATATGAAACAGGGAAATTTCCGAATAAAAAAATGGTAATCATCTCATGTATGGATACACGTCTTGTGGAACTATTGCCAAAAGCGATGAACATGCGTAACGGTGATGTGAAAATTATTAAAGTAGCTGGCGCTGTTATTTCACATCCATTTGGAAGTATTATGCGCAGCATTTTAGTTGCGGTTTATGAACTTGGTGCAGATGAGGTGTGCGTAGTCGGCCATCATGATTGCGGTATGGCGAAAATTCAAGCGAGCAGCACAATTGAAAAGATGAAAGAGCGCGGCATTTCAGCAGAGAAATTAGACACACTTCGTTATTCGGGAATCGATTTAGAGAAGTTTTTACGTGGATTCTCAAGTGTAGAAGAAAGCGTAGAGCACAGCGTTTCTATCCTTCACAACCATCCGCTTATGCCGACAGAAGTGCCTGTACACGGACTTGTTATTCATCCGGACACTGGAAAGTTAGATATCGTTGTGAATGGTTACGAAGGTTAATTTTCCTTCTGTTTTTTCTCTGGGACAGGATCGAATCCGCCGGGATGAAATGGGTGGCACTTCAAAATACGTTTCACTGTAAGCCAACTCCCTTTTAATGCACCGTGAGTTTGAATCGCTTCGAGCCCGTAGTGAGAACACGTTGGATGAAAGCGGCACGTTGGCGGTGTCATCGGAGAAATAAACTTTTGATAAAAGCGAATAATACCGATGAAAATGCGTTTCATAATAGTCTCCTTTCCTGCATATGTTGTAAGTATTATAGCACGGTCTGTACATATATATATACACATTGAAAATGAAGATCTTTTCTGCCATATGTAAGGATCAAAACAAAAGGTAGAAAGTGAGTACAGGTCATGTTTTGTCTGCATGGCAGCGATTTATCCCGCTATTCGTGGGCAGTAATACTCCCACCTCAAAATTCGGCGAAAGCAAAGAAGTTAGGAGGGAGATAAACTGCCCGTAAAAGCCCGATTGGTTCAACTAATAATCAGTGGGGGATGAAGAAAACCCCCACTGATTAAAGTTTCACTTTATAAAACAAAGCGGAAGCGGCTCGCTCAGAACAAGAGGGGGATGGAGCTTCTGACATAGAGGCGCTTTTTGCCTCGGCGGAAGACGCGAAGCCACCGACTGTTCTAGCTGCTGAAGCTAGACAAAGATGTTGGGAAATTAAGTTATATAATGCTTTACTAATTTTCAATTCCGTTATATCATATTGGATATATAGGGATTAAAAATGAAAGCGGGAGAGATGAATATGCCATCAGTAGAAAGCTTTGAATTAGATCATACAATTGTAAAAGCGCCTTACGTAAGACATTGCGGCGTTCATCAAGTAGGAAGAGACGGTATCGTAAATAAATTTGATATCCGTTTTTGCCAACCAAATAAACAAGCGATGAAACCAGATGTGATTCATACGCTAGAGCATTTATTAGCATTTAATTTACGTCAATATATCGATCGTTATCCACACTTTGACATTATTGATATTTCGCCAATGGGCTGCCAAACAGGATACTACCTTGTCGTAAGCGGTACGCCAACAGTACGCGAAGTCATCGACTTATTAGAGTTAACATTGCAAGACGCAATACAAATTACAGAAATTCCTGCGGCAAACGAAACGCAGTGCGGCCAAGCAAAACTTCATGACTTAGAAGGCGCAAAACGCTTAATGAATTTCTGGTTAAGCCAAGATAAAGACGAACTTGAGAAAGTGTTTGGATAATACGTGGGAAAGCTGCCTGGGAAGGGCAGCTTTTTTATTTGTAAATAACGAAAAAGCCAATTTCATTGAGGAGAAATAAGTATGCTACACTAATAATAAGATAAAGAGGCGGTTGTAATGAACTGGTCAGAAGTAAGAAGGAAATATCCTCATACATTTGTACTTATAGAGGCTGTTTCTGTATATTCAAAAGACAATAAGCGCATGATTCAAGAAATGTCTGTGGTAGATGAGTACAAAAATACAAGCGATGCATGGAATGCTTATAAGAAATTACATCGCGAGTTTCCTAAAAGAGAGTTTTATATATTCCATACGAGTAAAGAAGAAATTGAAGTGGAAGAGCAACAGTTTATTGGCGTGCGAGGACGAATATGAATATTAGAATGGAGCATGGTCTTCCAATTGCATCGTTTACAGTGCATTACGATGGGAATACACTTTTGCTAGATAATGTATTACTTGATACAGGATGTGCAACTACTATTTTTGATAGCAGATGTAGGAATAGAGTTAGATGTAATGAATGGGAAACCGAAACGAATGTATGGTGTCGGTGGATATAGTGAACCATGTTATGAACAAGAAATTACGAATATAAATATTGATAGGCAACAATTAGATAAAGTGAAACTTCCATCAGTGGAGAGTTTTTTCATCTCCCACTGATGGTTAGTTGAACCAATCGGGCTTTTACGGGCAGTTATCCCCCACCTATCTTCCTCGCTTCTCTCTGAATCTTGAGGTGGGGGTCTTACTGCCCACGAATAGCGGGATAAATTTCTTATCCAGCTTGGAATAACAAAAGAATCATATGGATTTGATGGAATTTTAGGAATGGATTACATGAGAAAAACAGGAATGCTTTTAGATTGTAAATATATGAAGATTGGCTATTGAACATAGTCGCCACCCGTTATCACGGGTGGTTTTTATTAGTAGAAGTATGTTGGATTTTGTCGAAGGGTCTTTATTTCATGTCGAATCGCCGATATATTGCAAAAATCGCCGATATATATGTTATTTCGATCGATATATCGTAAAAATCGCCGATATACGAGAGTATTACCGGAGCATTTTTACGAAGGCGACAAACAACATAAAGATAGCAACACAAATGAATAAAATCCCCATTGATTTGCGCTGTTCTTTAATTTCAGATATTCCCAACGTTATAAAGGTAAGACTGAGGAAGATTTGTATATAAAGAAGTAACTGATCGTTTTCCGAAGAAAAGGAATAGACCGCAAGAATTACAACAATTGTACTAAATAGAATGCGAAGTATCTTTAGCATCGTAATCCCCCTTATCATTTTTTGGGTAGTTTTTAGCGAAAGAACTCCCAGAGCGGAATATATAACGCAAATGCACCAGCAAGAAAAAGGAGAATTCCGGATAGTTGTCGTCGTTCTTGTAGTTCTGCGATACCAGCAAAGAAACACATGAGTCCTAAAGAGAGAAACGTATAAGGTAAAAATAGTGCGTTATGTGTCAAAAGTCCCAATGTTGCTAAAAGTAGTGCGATGATAGAAAAAGTAATTCGTACTATTTTGAGCATATTCATGCCCTCCTTAACTTAATCCTTTTAAATAAGATGGAGAAATTCGTTTTTTATTTCAGAAACCCACTACTAAAAGGGTGAGACTGAATACAGTATCCGTCTAGAGAAGGAACATTGATATAACAACGAAGAAAAGAAATCCAGAAACGAAAAAGGATGTCATGCCCATGTCTTTTCGTCCAGCTTTTCTTTCGGAAATACCGATGATGATAAACATGAGAGCAAGAGACAATTGTATGTAAGGCATAAGTGAAACACTATTGGTAGACAAGCTGTATATACTGATAGCGGCTGCAAGCAGTCCAAAGAAAATACGTAATCCTGTTAGCATCTTATATCTCTCCTTTATGACCGTTTTCTTAATAGTTGAATCCACAAAAGGTTTATTACGAGTTTATTATTCGGAATATTAAGAATCGCCCCTTGTGTTTATTTTATCACTAAACAAATTATGTTTTTACATATTTTTGTAAAAAATGAAAACAATAGAAAGTAAAGTAGGTGAAAGAAGGGACGTTCTATGGATAAGAAAACATACTATATTTCGGTTGCAAATGGCGAAATTTCACAAGTGAAAACGGCCAATACATATAGTTTTACGATTGAAGCGACGGATGAAGAAATTCTAAGGCTGCGAGAGTATTTTGATAACGCGTATCGTGAAGATCTTGGGACGTTTGTCCGTTCGCATGTGCCGTTTGTAGAATATCATCATGATTCCAATAATGATCGGTATGATGAACAATTGCAAAAAGCATATCGAATGATTTACGAACTTGGAGATAATGAGGCAAAAGAGTTAATAGCACAGATGGGGATTATTGATGGACTATGATAGGATAAGATTAGTCATACTAGTCAGAATGTGCTACAATTTATGGTAAGAAACTTGTAACCATCAATAGGGGAGTAGGGCATGTACACATTTAAAGATTACTATCATAACATTGTACAATTATCGTTTGAACGTTACCCATTTTCTCCTGAGCCAAAGCATGTTTGGGTTGTGTGCCGGTACGGAGATCAGTGGTTATTAACCCATCATTTGCGCCGTGGTATTGAATTTCCAGGTGGAAAGGTAGAAGAGGGGGAAACACCGGAAGATGCAGCAGTTCGTGAAGTTCATGAAGAAACGGGCGGTATTGTGTCGAGCTTAATGTATATTGGACAATATAAAGTATCCGGAAAAGACAAAATAATCATTAAAAACATTTATTTTGCAACAATTAGTGCCGTAGAACAACATACGCACTATGAAGAAACGAAGGGATCTGTATTATTGACACAAATTCCAGAGGACATTAAAGAAAATAGACGCTTCAGTTTCATTATGCGCGATGACGTACTAGCGCGCACAATGCGACATATAGAAGAAATCGGCTGTTTTACAAAGTAGAGCAACCGATTTCTTTTTTATTTTTACGGAAGTAGGTTTGTTAGTACGGGATAAACTGCTACTCCCTTTGTTTTAAACCTCGCATGTGGCAGAAACAGGCCCTGCCGCTTCTATGCATGGCCAGACGCTCTCGTCCTCTCCAAAAAGAAAAGTTCATAACTACTTAGCCATACACCACTTATTACCTATAGAAGGTTATTTTCATTTTTCAGCGCATAGATTGCTGCTATGGAGATACAAATGGCAATGCACATCGCTGCCTTTCTTTGTTTTAAAACGTCGCGCGTGGTAGAAATAGGCCCGGACCGCTTCTATGCATGGCCAGTCCCTCCCAGCCCATTTAAAAAAATGCTTTTCTGCCTTTTTTTCATAGAGTGACTGAGTAGTTCCAAAAGTTCTTTATATCTGTTTTTCAACTTGTATATAGTTATTGCATCTCTTACCAAAATTGCTTATGATTTCAATGAAATAATAGAATGCAGGAGGAAGTTATGAGGAAAAACTATATTCATTTTTTATTTTTGCTCATATTTATTTGCTTGATTAGTAGCTGTAGTAAGGCAAAGAATGTGGAAAAAGAAGTATGCAAAACAAAGGAAGATTGCTTAAAAATTGGGGATGCATTCCTGAGTAAGGTTAATAAGAACATGCAGGGAATCTCTGAATTAGAAAAATATACAGAAGTAGAAGATAAAGAAAAATTAGCGGTGTATGAAGATCAAAGACAAGATGATGAACGTTACTTCTTTTTAGCATCTTATTATATTGATAATAATGAATTAGTAGATCCATATTTTGAAAAGCTAGATAAGAAAAGACTTCAAAAAGTTTTTGCTGATGATAAAGAGGCAAGGGAAGAAATTAGCGCATTTCATAAGGATACGGATTATCACGAAGCATTATGGGAAATGTACAGTGTGTTAATACCAGCAAAATATCGAGAGAATATAAAGGAATTTGATATTGTATCGGATGGATATAATAATATCGTTGCTCATGTGATACAAAATGAAGATCATCCTGAAAACTGGGTATTAAGTTTAGATGCATTAGATTCCGACGTTAATATAAATGAAGTGATGAAAACGTTAATTCATGAAACGGCTCACGTGTTAACGTTAAATAAAACGCAAATTCCTGTGGATAAAAAGTATATAAAAGATGTTACAGAAGAAAAAGACATTTCCGCATATGAAGCGAAATGTACGACGCTGTTTTTAACAGAAGGCTGTACAAAGAAAGAGTCGTATGTGAATCAATTTTACGAACAGTTTTGGAAGCCACTTGAAGGTGAATGGAAAGAGAAGCAAGTAGAAGCAGATGTCGAAGCGCAAATGCAGTTCTTTAAAGCACATGAAGACAAATTTGTTACTGAATATGCAACAACAAACGTGGCAGAAGATATTGCTGATACATTTACAGCATTCATTTTACAGGATTCTACTAAAGTGAAAGAGTCAAAAGAAGTAAAGTATCAAAAGATTGCTTTCTTTTATCAATTCCCAGAGCTTGTGAAGATGCGAGCTGAAGTGCTAGCAGGATTGCAACAAATTTCGGAGGAAGTGGAAGAAGCGTAGGATGAAAAAATATTAATTTTATAATCCATGGAATAATATGTGAAAAAAATGTCGAATTAACTCGAAATTTGTTATAATTTAAGTGTAGTTTTAGGATGCGATTTATAGAGGAGAGAATCTATAAATATATCTAAAATCTAAAGAGCATAATAGAATGGAGAAGACGATATGAATCAAGAGCTAGCAGGATTTTGGAGACGATTTGGAGCAAATTTTATCGATGGACTAGTGATAGTGCCATTTTTGGTGATTTTTATGTTAGTAGGTGTGTCTAGTGATACATCAGATATAATAATAAGTATTTTCCAAACGCTATACTACTTAATCGTTCCTATTGTATGGATAGGATTTACAATAGGTAAGAAAGCAGTAAACATTCGCATTGTACGTATGGATGGAAAGACAATTACAATTGGGACTACGTTAAAACGTTATCTATTAGCTGGCATTGTATATGGAGTTACGTTTGGAATTGCTGTTATTGTAAGTGCGTTTATGGTAGCACTCCGAAAAGATAAACGTTCTATTCACGATCTTATTGCAGGAACACAAGTTATTCGTGATTAATAAGAAAGCAACCTACTATTAGTTAGGTTGCTTTTTTCGTGCGCGTAGCGAACTTTTCAAATGCTGCGACAAGTACATACATAAGCGTGGCGAGAACGCATGTGAGAATTACGCTCAGCAAGACGAGCGTAAAGTTAAAGACTTGAAAGCCGTAGCTAATTAAATAGCCAAGTCCTTCTTTAGAGATGAGCAGTTCACCGAAAATGACCCCAACCCATGAGAGACCGACATTTACTTTTAATGTGGAAATAATCGCTGGGAACGATGCTGGTAAAATCACTTGTTTATAACATTGCCATTTGTTTGCGCCAAAGGTTTGCATAACTTTTATATAATTGGCGTCTACTTCTTGAAAAGCGCTATAAATGACAAGGATTGTAACGATGATGGAAATGATGACACCCATCGCTACGGCTGATGAAATATTTGGCCCAAATATGACGATAATGATGGGGCCAAGCGCTACTTTTGGCATTGCGTTTAAGACGACAAGGTACGGATCGAGTACACGAGCAATGAATGGGCTCCACCATAAAAAGGTGGCGATGCACGTACCGAGAAGTGTACCAAGGATAAAGCCGAGACATGTTTCAAGGAGTGTTGTATATATGTGCGGCCAAAGGGAATGATCTTGCCACTTGGCAATGAGTAAATGAAAGATGCTAGAAGGCGAGCTAAATAACAATGGGTCAATCCACTCGGTTCGGCTAGCAATTTCCCATAATGCGAAAAAGAGGATAAGCAGGAGCAACTGCAGCGCTCGAACAGCAATTGTCCGCTTTGTTTCACGTTTTTGGAAGCTTTGATGAAATTCTTTTATATTATCCAAGCTGTTCCAACTCCTTCCATATTAACTGGAAGAATGAAGAGAAATCATGGTGCTGACGTGCTTCAAATGGCGTGAGGGAACGAATCGTTTCTGGTACTGAAAATACTTTCGCAATGCGACCTGGTTTTGCTTGTAGTAAGTATATGCGGTCGCTCATCGCAATGGACTCTTCAATGTCATGGGTAACGAGAAGTGATGTTTTCTTATATTCTTTTAAAATAGAAAAAACGAGTTCTTCTAATTTTAATTTTGTTTGATAATCAAGAGCAGAGAATGGTTCATCTAGTAATAATATTTTCGGATTTGTGACTAGTGTTCGAACAAGAGCAGCGCGCTGGCGCATGCCGCCTGATAATTCACGCGGGTATTGCTTCTCAACACCTTGCAGGCCAACTTGTTCTAATAACTGCAAGGCATGTTGCTTCGTTTTGGATGTGTATGTTTTTGTAATCTGTAAGCCAACGGAAATGTTATCTTCAATCGTTTTCCACGGAAACAAATAATCTTGCTGAAGCATATAACCGATCGATGACGTTGGTTTGGTGATGCATTCACCATCGAGAAAGACGGTTCCTTCAATAGGCTGTAGTAAACCAGAAATGATGGAAAGTAATGTTGTTTTACCACAGCCGCTTGGACCGAGGAAGGAGATAAATTCTCCTTCTTTGATTGTTAAAGAAATATTAGACAAAACAAGGCTGGCATTTTCTTTTGAGAAAAAACAATGAGATACGTTAGAAAGGTCTAGAAATTTCATTGGACTCGCCTCTATTTCTTAATGACACTTTCAGCGATGGATGTGTTCACTAATTCTTTATGGGGCACTTCTTTCGGTAATTCGCCAGCTTCTTTCATAATGCTTTGCAGTTGTTTCCATTCCGCTTCATCTAACAATGGATTCGTTGCATACGAATGTTGTTGTTTATAGCGATCGATGACTTTTACCATAATATCTTTTGGCGTATCTTTAAAACGTGGTTCAACAGCTTTTGCGATTTCTTCTGGGGCATGTGTATCGACCCATTGCTGCGCTTTATAAATAGCGCGTGCAAATTTCTCCGCGGTTGCCTTATCTTTCTTTAAGAAGCTTTCTTTTGCCATAAAGGTTGTATACGGAACAGTTCCGGATTCAACGCCGAAGGAAGCAACGATATAACCTTTTCCTTCTTTTTCGAAAATGCTAGCAGTTGGTTCAAAAAGCTGCACGAAATCACCCGTACCAGATGCAAAGGAATTTGCGATATTCGCAAATTCGATATTTTGAATTAACTTTGTATCTTTTTGCGGATCAATTCCGTGTTTTTTCAGTACGTATTCTCCAACCATTTGCGGCATCCCGCCTTTACGCTGACCGAGGAAAGTTGTACCTTTCAGATCATTCCAGTTAAAAGAATCAAGTTTTTTGCGAGAAACGAGAAATGTCCCATCTGTTTGTGTTAACTGGGCAAAGTTAATCGCCGGATCTTTTGCTCCTTGCGCATAAACATAAATGGACGTTTCTGAACCAACGAGCGCAATATCGATTCCATTTGATAATAAAGCTGTCATCGTTTTATCGCCGCCAGCAGTTGTTTGCAGGTCAACTTCGAGTCCTTCGTCTTTAAAAAATCCTTTTTCCATCGCGACATATAACGGAGCGTAAAATAATGAATGTGTCACCTCACCAACGCGCACTTTCTGTACCTTTGCACTCTCTTCTTTTTTATTACACGCAACAAATGTAAAGGCAGCGAGAAAAACAATTAACAAACACGCTAGAATTTTTCGCAACGTATGACACCTCCCAAAATACATTTACTTTAATGTATGTAGGTAAAGGCCTATATGTGAGTGAACGTAGGAGGAATTTTTTTGAGTAGGAAAGAAGTGAAAGGTAAGAGGTGAATGAGATGAATTATGAATATGATAATAGTATGCATGCGCATATTGGCTACTATGAAGATGGTTATGATGTAGAGGCAGTTGCGTATAAAAGAAAAAATGAAAATGTGTGGGATGTCTTTTTTCCGTTTACGTGGTATGGACTTGCTATAGAGACTTGGAAGGAGAATAAATATATAAATGATGGATTGTACATCTTTTCAATATTCGCCCGCGATTTTAGCTGGGAAGAGGGAAGTGCGAAATTTGAAAAATGGCTGTTAGCGCATCAAATATTAGAGAAAATAGAGAAGAAATAAGGAGGATTTCCATGATGGATTTTCTTTTTTTCTTTTTCATATTGACCATCGGTTTCACAGTACTACAATCTCTATTTTATAAATATGCGATGAAAAGCATTCATAAGTACAAGAAGGGAAACTTGTTTTATACGCTGTTAGAGATGCACGTGAAGAAGGGACCAAAATTAGATTTCAGTGATTATTCATTCATTTTTATCCCGCATTAACGGGCAGTAATACTCCCGCCTCAAAATTCAGTAAAAGCAAAGAAGTTAGGCGGGAGATAAACTGTCCATAAAAGCCCGATTGGTTCAACTAATAATCAGTGGGGGATGAAGAACCCCCCCACTGATTAAAGTTTCACTTTATCGTGTGTGTCCTGTGGAAATTTTGGCTTTTTTCGGCATGAAAATAGAAGTGTTATTTTTAAAAAAAAGAAGAGGGATGTAACATGAATATGAAAGTCAAACAAGCAATGCAATATTTTGGAGGGAAAGAAGAAAGCTGCATGAAACTCTCGAGCGGATTCCAAAATGAAGTATACGAATATACATATGAAGGAGAAAGGCGCATTTTACGAGTGACGCCGCGCTCTCGTAGAAGTATGAAACAAATTCAAAGTGAACTGGATTTTATACGTAGTTTACAAGCGGGCGGCGTAAATGTTTCCTTGCCGGTTGCTTCTTGTTTCGGGAATGGGATTGAACAAATAAATATAGAAGAAGAGTCATTTTTTCTTACTTCATTTATAAAAGCGCCTGGTCAGTTTGTGAATGTTGCGGATGAACAAGAATGGAATACGAAGCTATTTCAAAATTGGGGACAAACAATTGGCAAGATGCATGCGATTGCGAAACAAAATGATAGCAATTTTGAAACATATGAGAGGCCAATTTGGAAGTGCGATAAAAAATCTATGAACTTTTTAAAATCAATCAGTGCACCGTTAGCCGTAAGCTATGAAAATATGATTAGAGAAGTTCAAGAATTCTCTAAGGAACAAGATACATACGGGCTCATCCATAATGACCTTCATCAAGGGAACTTTTTTGTTAAAGACAATACATTAACAATTTTTGATTTTGATGATTGTTCGTTTAACTGGTTTGCTCAAGATATTGCTGTAACATTTTACCACGCGGTGTGGCAAGGGGTATCAGTAAGACCGGAACATGTATCGTTTCCGCAAGAATTTATGAAGTATTTCATCGAGGGATACAACAAAGAACATACAATGAATAAAGACATATTAAAGCAAATTCCACTTTTTTTGAAACTGCGTGAAGTCTTTTTATTTACGTTGTTTCACGAGGCGTGGGATGCGAACAGTTTAGAAGAGTGGCAAGCGTATACAATGCAAGATTTACAGCATCGGATTGAACGTGAAATTCCGTATACAAATGTAGACTTTTTGACGTTTGTTTAAGAAATTTTTTTTTTGAACCCTGTTTCGTAACAGGGTTCTTTTCGTGCATAAAAAACACAGCAATCGTTACAATAAAGAACATACAAAGATTATGGGGAATAAACGTGAAATCATGATGGTGACCCCCGGAAAAATTGATCAAAAAACAGCTTTTCATCATATTGATTTTATCCATTATTTTATCAACGACTTACATATATGTTAGGTATTTTCATGTGAAGAAAGAATAGACGAGCAGTTTTCCTAAAAAAATGTATAGGAGAAACAACTATGAAGAACAGACAGATTTATATGGATCCTCCGAAAACATTAGTAGTAGGATTCGCTTTCATTATTTTCATTGGTACGACTCTTTTAACGCTTCCAGTAGCGACAACAGATGGGCAAGGCCTTCCGTGGTTAAATGCATTGTTTACAGCTACGTCTGCTACATGTGTAACTGGGCTTGTCGTAGTAGATACCGGGACAACGTTCACCTTATTTGGCCAACTGGTTATATTGTCACTTATTCAGGTAGGTGGCTTAGGATTTATGACGTTTGCTATCTTTTTTTCTGTTTTGTTAGGAAAAAGGATTTCTCTAAAAGAAAGGCTGTTATTACAAGAGGCGTTAAACAATATGTCCATTGCGGGCATTGTTCGTTTGGCAAAAAGAATTCTTATTTTTACAGTTGTAATTGAATTCATCGGCGCGACTTTATTAGCGATTCGTTTTGCGTTTGATATGCCGCTTTCCAAAGCGGTGTATTACGGGATCTTTCATTCCGTTTCAAATTTCAATAACGCAGGATTCGATATAATGGGAAATTTTAAAAGCTTAACTGATTATGTAGAAGATCCAATTGTTACATTGGTAATCTGTGCACTCATTACACTGGGCGGTATTGGTTTTATCGTTATGAATGAAGTATATGAATATAAACGGATTAGACGCCTTTCTTTGCATACGAAGGTAGTTTTGTTTACAAGTTCTTTGCTAGTGGTAGTAGGAACGCTTCTAATTTTCTTATTGGAATTTCATAATCCCAAAACGTTACAACCGTTATCAGCGTTTGGGAAAGTTTTAGCTTCTTTATTTCAAGCTATCACGCCAAGAACAGCTGGGGCAAATACACTCAATATTCCAGATTTACACCATTCAACCCTGTTTATTATTATTATCCTCATGTATATCGGGGCTTCTCCTGGATCGACGGGTGGAGGAATTAAAACAACTACATTTGCAACTCTTTTAGGAGCAGTAAGGTCACAAGTAAAAGGAAAAGAAGATGTAATCTTTTTTCGGAAAAGAATTGCATACGACACAATTTATAAATCACTTACCGTTATGTTAGCCGGTCTTTTTATCGTTATAATCGCTACCATGCTGCTAACAATAACAGAACCAGGGAAGGACTTTTTAATGATTCTCTTTGAAGCAACTTCCGCCTTTGGAACAGTAGGACTTTCTATGGGACTGACCCCTGAATTATCTCCGCTTGGTAAAATCATCATTATTTTAACGATGTTTGCAGGAAGGGTAGGGCCATTGACCATCGCTTTTGCCGTTACGCTGCGAAGAAATTCAGATCCGTTCAGTTATCCAAAAGGGAAAATTATGATTGGCTAGGTGTTTATTTATCCTTAGAGGAGCGATAGGAATATGAAAAAGCAATACGCAGTTATTGGGTTAGGAAGGTTTGGTTCAAGTATTGTAAATACATTAGTAGAAGCAGGAAATGAAGTATTGGCAATAGATAGCAATGAAAAACGTGTAAATGAACTTGAGGATGCTGCCACCCATGCAGTGATTGCAGATGCAACAGATGAAGAGGTATTAAAAGCAATTGGCATTCGGAATATTGATACAGTCATTGTGGCAATTGGAAATGATATTCAAGCAAGTATTTTAACAGTCTTAGTACTAAAAGAATTAGGAGTAAACAAAGTTGTAGTCAAGGCGCTTAATAAACGGCACGGCCAAGTGTTAGAGAGGTTAGGTGCCGACTGGGTCGTATTCCCTGAGTGGGATATGGGAGAGCGTGTAGCACATCAGCTGATGTTACCGAATGTTCTTAATTTCATTGAACTCGCCAAAGATTATAATATTGAAGAAATTAAAGTGCCTTCCAGTATGTCAGGGAAAAGTATCAAAGAACTGGATATTCGAGCGAAGTTAAATTTAAATGTTATTGCGATTAAAAGTAAGGGGAGAATTAATATTTCTCCTTCCCCAGATGAAGTTGTGCAAGAAGGGGACGGTTTAGTTATGATTGGAGAAAAGAGAAATTTGCATCGTTTTGCAGATTTTGAATAAGCACAGTAAGCTCGGAAAGAATGAAACCGACAAGAATCCCCTTTTTAGGGGGAGACGAGAGCGTCTGGCCATGCATAGAAGCGGTCAGGGCCTATTTTTACCACGTGTTATGCTTAAAACAAAAGGAGCAAGCGAGTAGCGGGTATGCTGTGTTTTGCGTGGCAGAGATAGAGATGTCAAAAATTGAAATGGATATATAAACGAAATTAAGAAAAAAGCGATATAATAGCTCACTACATATGTAAGCTATTATATCGCTTTTTTATACAGACCTTATTCAATATGATATCAAAATTCTGAAAAATAGTCTATTTCTTTTTGAATCATGCAGCTAACATGAGAGTGAAAGCAATGATGAATGGAGGCTATTCTATGTCAGTGTTTGCACAATCTTCATTTCAGTGCCGCATCGAGTGGGGACGGCGCGGAGCTAGGGAGGCAGCAAAGCGCGGTGATATTACTATTATTGTAGATGTTCTTAGTTTTTCTTCGGCAGTAATTACTGCTTTACATGAAGGTGCTGAGATTTTTCCATATCCGCCGCCGTTGAATGAAAAAGCAAAAGCGTATGCGAATCAATTGGGTGCAGAGCTCATACTAAGCAGGGCAGAAGCTGCGAAAACAGGGAAACATTCTTTATCTCCAGTAACATTTAGCGGTGCTGATTTAGGGAAAAGATTTGTTTTATGTTCGTTAAACGGTGCATCTTGTACGTGGATTGCTTCGAAAGTTCCGGTTCTTTTAATTGGCTGTTTACTTAACGCTTCGGCAATTGCAGAGGCAGCGAATCATCTCCAAAAACAAACAGGTGCCAATATAACAGTTGTTCCTTGCGGCGAACATTGGGAAGATCCAAAAGAAGATGAAAATGACTTGAGACCAGCAATAGAGGATTACTTAGGTGCAGGTGCAATTATGGAAAAATTGCAAGGAAGTAAGTCAGTTGAAGCGCAATTATGTATGGGCGCTTTTCAATCTGCAAAACCCAATCTTAACGAATTGATTTGGGATTGCGGAAGTGGTAGGGAGTTACGAGAGCGTGGATTTGCAGAAGATGTAACGCATAGTGCATCTTTAAATGTGCTGCAAGTAGTACCCACTTTACAGAATGGTCGCTTTGTAAATTTTGTGAAATAAGATCTTCTTTAAGGTTCTGTTGCAAAGTTGCTTTAACTAGATGGAAATATTCTCTTATTCTTGATAGGAGATTTATATTCTATATAAAAAGCGAAGTCTTCATCAGACTCCGCTTTTTCATATACTACAAATCACAAAACTGTTATAGTCTAAACTTAGGCTTGTCATGTTTGTTCAAAAGCTTTAAAAGAACCGATATTTCCTTATTTTTGTGGAGGTTGCACGTTTAATGCTTTTATCCCTTCTTTTAATGTGACCGCATCTGTTTTTACTGTTTTCCAACTGTCTTTAGCTGCATTCAAATTAGGTAGTAAGAATTTAAATTTATTTTGATCAGCTTTTTCAGATGTCTTATCAATAAACCCTAGAACCGACCCATATTGACGATCTAAATCACTCCATTGATCGTACATAAAAGTAAGAGATTTAAGAGCATTATCAATCGCACTATGCATCTGATCAATATTATTAAATGCAACGCCAACAACACGATTTAATGTTAGTTTATAATCTACAGTCTGACGTAACTTTGCAAACTCCGGCTCTAACCAGCCCAACTTACCTCTTGCATCACCTATCATGATACCACCAGAAATCATTACGGGAATAAAGCCGGTTTTTACCATTATCCATCCTTTAGATTCTATGTCTCTCTGATAGTTTATGTCCGCTAAAACTTCATTTAGACGTTTTTGATCAGCCTCAACATCAGCACCTTGGTTTTTTAAAATCGACTGCAACTGATCTTTATCGCTTCCAAATGATCTAACATCTTGTCCAATATCTTCTTTTAACTTAGTTAATTCTTGTATTAATTTTTGTGCATGCTCTTGGTTTTGTTGAATTTCACCTCGTAAATCTGTAATCCCTTTCTTTAAAGTATCTCCATTCCCGGAATTAATCGCCTCTACTAATGTTCCATAATGATTGTCAAATTTTGCATCATATTCAATAATGTCTGTCAATGTATCTAAAAGCTGTCCTTTTACTTGCGTATCCCATGTAACAGCATGTTCTCTTGCATTCTTTTGATCTTGTATAATTTTACCGGGTAAATCTGGATACCCATTAATAATAATTCCTTGAAAGTTCACATCTGGATTATTAATTAGCAAACAAGAATAGTCATTCATAGATTTTGCAAATACCCCAGCATCTTGCAAAGCTTTTTTCATCTGTTCTTCATTTGCTGAAAGAGACATATCTCCATTGTTAGTTTGCACAATTTCACTTGCAAAAGTTGCTACTGGTGTGACTGCATAAGTTGTTGTAATAGTTAAAAATGTCGATACAGCAAGTAGTTTGTAAGGGATTTTTTTCATCATTTCATATTCCTCCTATGCAGGTTTTGATTATAAGTTCTATTCTTTTTTTAAAGTGAAATTAGTTCTGTATCTTTATGAATATCATCCCAACTTTGTTTCGTAGTATTTATCCTGCTATTCGTGGGCAGTAAGACCCCCACCTCAAGATTGAGAGAGAATCGAAGAAGATAGGTGAGGGTCTTACTGCCCGTAAAAGCCCGATTGGTTCAACTAACCATCAGTGGGGGATGAAAAAAAAACCACTGATGGAAGTTTCACTTTATAGTGAAAGGCGAAGTCTTTCATCAGACTCCGCCTTTTTGATTTATAAGGAATTACTAATTGTTATACTGAAATTTAAAGATATATTCCTGAATTCAGAACCGATATTTCCTTATTTTTGTGGAGTAACAGTTTCCACTTTTAATTCTTTTATTCCGTCTTTTATTGTGACTGCATCTCCGTGTAATGTGTTCCAAAGATTTTTAGCTGTCTTCAAGGTAGGTTTTAAGTAGCCAAATTTATTTTCATCAGCTTTTCCAGCAGCCTTATTAATCTGTTGAAGTACCCCATCATATTGATTATCTAAATCATCCCATTGCGTTTGCATATAAGTAAGAGCATTAATTGCATTATCAATCGCCTTATGCATCTGATCAGTATTATTATATGCAACGCCAACTACACGATTTAATGTTGTTTTAGAATCTACAGTCATCCGTAGTTCTTCTAAATACGGATTTAACTTTCCTAAATTATCTCTTGCTGTACCTACTATTATACCGCCAATCCACCATAGGCCAAAAACGCCAACCTTCATTGTTGTAAAGCCATCAGATTCTAATTTTTTATAATAGTTTACTTGTCCTAGAACTTCATCTAAACGTTTTTGATCGTCCTCAAGCCCAGCTGTTTGATTTTTTAAAATCGAATACAATTGTTCTTTATTGCTTCCAAATGCTCTAACATCTTCTCCAACATTATTTCTTAACTCAGTTAATGCTGTTATTAAATTTTTTGCAGTCTCTCGGTTTTGTTGAATTTCAGCTCGTAAATCTGTAATTCCTTCTTTTAAAGTATCGCCATCCCCTGTATTAACAGCATCTAGTATTGTGTCATAATAATTATCAAACGTTGTATTGTATTCGACAATGCCTGTCAATGTATCTAAAAGCTGTTTTTTTATTTTCGTATCCCATGTAACAGCATGTGCTCTAGCATTCTTTTGATCTTGTACAATTTTACCAGGTAAATCTGGATACCCATTAATAGTAATCCCTTCAAAATTAACATCTGGATTATTAATTAACAAATAAGAATATTCATTCATGGATTTTGCAAATACTCCAGCATCTTGCAAAGCTTTTTTCATTCCGTCTGTATTTGCAGAAAGAGACGTATCTCCATTGTTAGTTTGATTAATTTCACTTGCATAAGTTGCTACTGGTGAGACTACAGAAGTTGTTGTCAAAGCTAAAAGCGCCGATGCAGCGAGTATTTTGTAAGGGATTTTATTTAGCATTTCATATTCCTCCTATATAGGTTTTGATTTTTAGTTCTTTGTTTCTTGTGTAAAAGCAATGTCTTTTGAAATGAATTCTGCATCTTTATGAATATCACTCCAACTTTGTTTAGCAGCTTTTAAATCATCAAGTATTAAAGAAAGTTTATGATCTTGCATAGAGTCGACATTATCATGTAAATCTGTATAATTCGCCCCCATTTTATTCCATTGTTGTTGAATACTTGTTAGAGACAGTATCGCTTGATCCACTGTTTGATACAGATCTGTCAAAGTTGCCTTCGCGTTAGTAAGCGAAATAACTGCTTGGCTAGCAAGATCAGCTTTCGTACTTAATTGTCCGATTTTGTTAGAAATTGCGTTATAGGAGTCCATATTCTTAGACGCAATGACACCAGATGCTGTTCCTAAACCGATACCAGCTGCACCGAGAGCCGTAAGACCACCAACAACAGCTGGTGTTGCTGTACCGCCAGTCACAACAATTACTACTGTTCCTGCAATGGCTGCAGCAACTAAAATGAATGCTCCCAATCCACCGCCAATTGACCATGCTAATACATTGTTAAAATGCTCTGTCTGAGTAGAACGTAGCTTCTCAATTTCAGCTTGAAGTTGTGGAATCAGTGCATTATTTCCGGCTAATAGTGCCGTTAATCCACCTTGTCCATCTGGACCACCAACATTATTTTTAAACCCTGTAGAATTGTCATACAGTTTTGCTTTGAAGTCTTGTAACATCTTAATTACTTCTGTAACTTCTTGTGAATTTGTATTAATTGTAGTGATTAAATCATTTAATCCATCTTTTAACTCTGCTTTATCTTTCTTTTGTACAGCAGCTGCCAATGTATCGTAATAATTTTTAAATTCTTCATCGTAATTTACAATATTACGTGCTGTTTTTTGAATTTTCGGCTTCGCTGTGTCTAACCAATAATTCGCATTGATTCGTGACAGTTCCTGATTAAGGTGAATGCTTTTGAGTAATTCTGCTCCTTCTGAACCTAAATCAATACCGGATAAATTTACATTCGGTTGTTTAATCATTGTTTTTGCGTACAAATCCATTACAAGAATATTAGATCCTGTTTGAGCTAATGCTTTTTTCAGCCCTTCAGGCCCTAATTCATAATTCCCTACTTTTTGTTCTTGAGCGGTTTGTTCCTGTGCAAGTACATGAATAGTGTTACCGTTAGTAGCAGTTATAACCGTTGCAAGAGTGGCTACAGCTAACACCTTAAATGGAAGTTTTTTCATAACGATTCTCCTTCTCAGTTTTTTGATAGATTCTTATAATCTTTATATTATTTTTATTAAATTCGTAACATTAAAACTTATTAACTTGTTCTCCAAGGTAACTTGTTACATTTTTTAATTGTCTTAATGTATCTTTTTGAGACTGCTGGTCAGTTGTATCAACATTAGTAGATAATTTTGTAATATTATTTTTGATTAGATTCAAATCTTCTTTATAGCGTTTTAGTAGGTCAAGTTCTACATCTACTTGATTTGCAAATGTATGTAAATCATTTTGCGTAATAAGAAGCATTGATTTTTGTAAATCTGCTACTTTTAGGTTTTTTGTTAAATCATAAAACTTTTGGTTTTGTTGCTCTAAATCATCTAAATGTGCTCGTTGCTCTGCTGTTAGTTTATTTACTTCAGCGAAGGCACTATATGTTTTTTTGACTTTTTTAGGGTCAATAACTTTCGTAAGGTCATACTCTTGTGTCTTTGTAATTGCAGCTGCAGCTAGTTCGCCTTTTTTGTTTTTCTCAATTGCTTCACGAGCTTCTTTTTTGGCAGCTTCAATCTCTAGAGCAGATTTACCTTTTTCTTTCAATTCCTGCTCTACTTTTTTCTCTGCTTCTAAAATAGAGTTGTTAATTTCTCTTCCTTTGTTATACGCTGCTACCGCTGTTTGAGCAGCTGGTTCAATGATATCTTTTGAAAGACTATAGACTTCTTTGAATATATCAAATCCTTGTTCATTTAAAGCGCCTGGTAACAATGCTATTTGTTGTAAATCATCTTGAATTGATTTTTGGGTATTTTGTATTTCATTTTTTAGTTGGTCTATTTTCCCTGTTCCATCTGAACTTAGTACACCTTGCGCTTTCGTCACATCAGTATCGAGATCTGTAAGTTTTTTATCGAGTTGTAATTTAAGATCTGTTAGTTCATTAATTTGACGCTGCACGTTATCTTGGTTCGTCATAGCCATGTCTTGAAGAACTTCAAGTCTATCCAAAAACCCTTCTTTATCTTCTTTATTGTCTACAAATCCTTTTAATGCTGGGTAATAGCTATTAAATTTAGTCACAAATCCTTTACTTTTTGCATTTAATAGAACTAATTTTGGATAAAGTTCCGATGACCATTCGTTCATATCTTTCTTGATTAGGTCTTGGTTCGTATTTAAAGATGGGACTTCCATTAGTTGTATATTAGGATTTACTAAAGCTTTATCTATATATGTTTGGATTAATTTAGATTGCGCACCTAATTTTCGTAATGATGAGGAAATATCCGTGTTCTCTTGTTGCGTTTCGGCTTTAACGATTGGCGTTGCGAGAGCATTGATAGGAATATTCGCTCCAGTAACAATGGATGTTATTAAAAATCCTGTAATTATTTTATTTTTCATTCCGTACACCTCTTCACGATTGTCTTTTTACAATTTTATTTATACTATCTTGAACGATCTATCGCTTTGTTTTCTCCTTGCATAATTGAGGTAGGAGAATTCTTTCGGATAGAATGTTAAACCAAGAAACTCTCGTTATGATCTATTTTTATAGAATGTAAGGACCCTACGCCCTCATTGTAAACATTATGTTTTTAATAAGTAAATAACAAAATTTCACCGCTTACATCTGATGATTATGATATTTAGTTTTTTGTATTTTGAAAACATTATATCTAAAAAGTTAAATACTATGAATCGCTTTACTAAGTGAAATAATTATACTTTGATAATTAAGCCTAAAATATAATGATTTGTATTTATCTATATGAATTATTTGATAAAAAATTTTTTTAATATAATTTAATAGTGCTTTGTATGTTGCTTTCCTTTATTTAGGAAATGCAAAATTGCATATAAATATGGTCATATTAACAATAAATAATCCAAAATATTATTATCCTATGAATAGTAATTATATTCCCTGTAAGCATTACGGGGGAAAATTCCCTTCCGTAGGGAATGAGATGAGATATGCTAAAAATATTACGAAATGTACACCTTTAATAATATTTATATATATAAATTATTTTTTACAGAATGGTTGATTTGTGAATTTCGTAAAATAAGGCTCTAATCCCTTTAGTGGAATATAAAGTTATCACGACAAAATGTACCAAATATGAACTTATATATTTGGTAAAATAGATGAGGTAATTATTTATATGGTTGTTCTAGGGGGAGTATTAGGTGTTGAAAAAGTTAGTAACACTACTTATTTGTAGTGTGTTTGCCTTTAGTTTAGCGGCATGCGGTAATAATGCGAAGGCGACAGAAAATAAGGATACAAAAGCAGCAGAACAAAAAAAGATTGAGGAACAAAAGAAGCAAGAAGAGGAAAAGAAAAAGCAGGAAGAAGTAAAAAAACAACAAGAAAGCAGTACATATGAAGATGTTGCAGTGGCGGATCGTGAAAATAACACGCCAAATAGTACGGAAAATAAAGTACAACAACAACCAAATAACAACTTACCACAAGGTGAATCCCATTTTAGCAGCTGTAAAGAAGCAAAAGCAGCCGGGTTCTCCAATATTTCGAAAGGTCACCCCGATTATTCTTCTAAGCTAGACCGAGGTGGCGATGGGATCGCTTGTGATAAGTAAATACAAAAAAGGATTCGCTTAATACGCGAATCTTTTTTTGTATGTTACTCGCTTCTTATTGATAAGGTTATACTTAACAATCAAGATAACTATATAAATTCATTTTAAAAAATAGTAGGTGGAGTGTATGATTCGAAAAGTAATTTTCCTTTTGATAAAGTTACAGCATCTTCTTGTGGGAATGCATACGCATATTCTATTCCTTTTTTCTTGTTTCCTTCCTTGATGTTTGTGAAAAATTTCCTTTCTAATGATACATCATAATTACTTGGATTATTTTGACGACGGGTTGAAATATATAAATCAGGATTTACAATTGTATAGGAAGTTTCTTCTAATAATTTATTTTTCTTCCAAAAAGTGTTTACATCTAATTCTTTATTATAAATCATGTAATATAATAAAATGCCTATATGAATTAAAGTCATTTTTTTAATTATAGGTACTGAATAATAGTAGTCGTAGAAGGAAAAGAAGTAAAAGGTGTATCAGATGAAAATGGCATGATTTCATGGAATAACCTCCCATATGGAGAATATCAAGTTGTCGAAACGAAAGCACCAACTTATAAAAAAGATGATGGTTCAACAACTTCTTATCAACAATTAAGAGACCCAATTGATGTAACAATCGATGCAGAGCACAAAACAATCAAATTGAATGTAGAAAACAACAAAAGTGGTTGGATCCTTCCTTCCACAGGTGGTATGGGAACAATTCTCTTTACTGTAGTAGGTCTTGTAGTAATGGCTGCATTTTTTTATTAGGACTTGGTATTTTTCTGTATCCATTTGTAAGCAATTGGCTGGCGACAAGAGCATATTACTCCCAAATCAGTTCCTATCTATAAAGTAGAGCAAATTAAAGTTGTACTCCCAAAGGAAATCGATGATTTGTTAGTTGTAAAAGATCAAGATTATGCAACATTACTTACATGTACGCCTTATGGGGTAAATACACATCGATTGTTAGTTAAAGGTCATCGTGTACCGGATGAACTGAAAGAAAAAGAAAACAAACAATCCAAACCATTCATGATAGAAGATTGGGTGATAGGAGTTTCCGTGGCTGCTTTAGTTGTGCTTGCGCTGATTATCTATATAAGAAAGAAGAAACAGAGACAAAGACAGGAAAGTTAAAATTAAAATATTGCTTTTATGAATCGTTGTAAGGATTTGAATTTCTCTTAGAATAGAAAATTCGAATCCTTTTTTTGTTTGTATATCTTTGAGGCAAGCTAGGTCTCACTAGGTTTCTCAAAAGAATTAATAACGTCATAATCATTATGCAAGATATTTGCAAGACTTTTGTAATACTTCTGAGAGAGAAGTGAAAGATTTGTTATATAAGATGAAGTCAAGATTACTAGTAAACGTACTCATGACCTGAGAAAACAAGGAGGAAAATGATAATGAAGGAAAAGAAATTGAAGCCGGCATTCGCTGTATTAAGCAGCGTAGCAATGGCACTAACTTTGGCATCTCCTGCTTTAGCTGAAACAAAGCCTGAACAAGACGGAAAAGTGGAAACCTTTAAAGAAGATAAAAATCTAAAAGACGGACAGAATATTATCTATGGTGATTCTGGAAAAAAGGGAATCATGATTAAGGAAGAGCCTCAGGAAAATAATGATTGGGACGATGATGGCATCCCTAACGAATTAGAAGAAAAAGGATTTAAAATTGTATTTAATGAAAAGACAGGGAAAAATGAAGCCCAGTTATATGACCTAGAGAAAGACTTTGGGAAAAAGAGGTTTATAACAAATCCTAGGAGTGCAAACTCAGATGGAGACCCTTTTACAGATAGCTATGAAGTGGAGCATTATGATAGTGATTCTGATGTAGATTTTAACCCGATGATCGCGAATGTACCAAATCTACAAATTGCTGTAAAACGTATCGATATTACTCCCGTTGCTAGTATTACAGATTCAAATGGTGAGTCACGTACTAAGACTTGGGAAAAAAGCTTATCTGTACAACATTCTTTTAATGTTGGCTTAGCTGGTGAAGGTGGCGTTGAAGGATCAGCAGCAGGTCCTGTACCATCGGGTAAGGGATCGTTAAATGTAGGGTATGGTTATTCCAATACAAAAACAGAAACAGAAAGCATCTCTAATAGTTTTGACTGGTCGACAGCAACCACTGTTGATTCATCTAAAGCAGCAAATGTGAGACTTCATCTAGAATATAAAAATACGGGTACTGCATCTGCTGGGGATGTTTCACCTCATTTTAACATTCGATTAGGAAATAAAATTATTAATACTGTAAAGGCAACACAAGATCGTTATAAAGCCAACTTGTTAACTACAGCAAAAGGTGGAAACAATAAAACTGAAATTCTAATGGATAGTGTAGAAGGTCAAGCGGATGTGAAAATTTCCCTAACACTGGATGAATTAAAAGCAGTAGAACAAGGGGCACCCCTTTCTATTGAAGTCTTGCCTACTAGTACGATGAATGTGTATACGATGAAAGATGGGCAATTTGTGAATTTAGGGGATTGGTCGCATTTTGCATCAAATGTAAATGCTTCTACTACATTAATAGAAACAAATTTGGGTTCTATACCAAAATTTAGAGTGTATACACCAAAAACGAGCAAGGAAAAGCCTGCTAACGTTAATCATAATCTTTCACTTGACGAATTTTTTAAACATAGCGGGATAGATAGTTATGTTTGGTCAGTAAACGCTGTAGTGAATGGGCAGTTAAACAAAAATCTAGAGCGTTTTGGTCCAAATCGGACACTTTTAGAACGAGGTAAGAACCTTGGTTTCTTTGATAACCGTGTACTATCACCAACTCTATCATATAGCAGTTATGATTATAGCAAGAAAAAGATTTACGCATCGGTTATACCGGGGATATTTAATTTGAGTGAAGAAATCTTTGTTACGGTTCGTAATAAAAAAGGTGAGAGCCAAAAGGTAAAATTAGTTCGAAATAAGAATTCAAATGTGTATGAATCTAAAGAGAATGAACCTGTAGACTTAGCAGTAAACAAAAAATCTCTTGGAGAAACCTCAGTTAAGTTTGAACTCAATGATGTCCAAAATAATAAAACTGAAGTTTCTGTGCCTCTTGTTTCAAATAAAAGCTATCTAGAAGCTATCGATAAATTAGTAGTAGATAATTCTGGAGAACCTATTCTAGAAGGAAAACAATACTATTTGAAGACGAATGTTAACATACGTGAAGGTGTGCAGGAGAATTGGCACATTGGTTTAGACCAAGCGATTAATGGTCGATATGTACACTTTTCACCTCAGTCCAGTTGGGATAGATTGAGACTCGGCCCTATACAAAAAGCAATACATGGAGACGATATTCAAGCAACACCAGTAATGATAGAAAGAAAAGGGCAGCCTAAACCAGGACAACCATTCAAAAAAGATGAAGAAGTGTTCCTTAAGTTTACTAACAGTAGTTATAGTGGTTACCAGTATTTAAATATTGGTAACGGTTATGATTATAGCTGGTTAGATACTGAAAACAATAGATCTTCTATTAAATTAGACAAGCTTCCTGATCAGAAGAGCTTCTATCTAAAGTCTGATTCTACTTATATCACATTTAGGGAAAATAAATGGCAAGCTACTGTTGCTGATAATGGTAGCGCGCCAGTTGTAGCTTCTAGTGCGTTTATTTTAAAACCTGATCATACAACTTCACCAGGTAATAACCATAAATGGGAACTAGAAAGTATTAAGTAAAGTAAGAAATCATCAGACTGCAAAGCGTTTCTTCCTGAATGCTTTGCGGTCTGGTTCTGTTTTTGGTGAGGTAATATATAAATACAAATCAAAAAAACGACATAAAAGCTCTTTTTTTAGAGGGGATAAGAGCATCTGGTCAGGGTCTTTTTCGGCCACGTGCAATGTTTAAACCAAAATGAAAAAGCGAGTGCAAGTCATTTTTTGCTCCCCGTAGTAGCAAATGATATGTTAAAAAGTGACATTGACATAAAAGTGAATTACAAATAAAATAGTGTAAAAATACACCTTATTGGAAGTTCGACACTATGAAGCAAAAAAGTTTAAATATAAAATTGTCTATCATACAATTATTTGTTTTCGTACTTAATTTATTTATATTCTCCTCAACGATGCGCTTTTTACCTTGGTTTGTTGAAGATACTTTCGGCTGGTTTGGGATTTTAATTACTGCTCCTGTATTATTAGGTATTGGAGTCATTATGATCTATCTTCAGAAGAGTAAGGGATATGCAATTTCAGCAATGAGAAAAATGATTCCTTTTCTTGCGTCAATCTTTTCAATTTATATTTTATTATCATATATCACTGATTTTTCTGTTATAATGGCTCTTGCAGTCAATTTTGGAATGGTTATCATAACAATTGTATTTTTACTACAAGATATTATTAAGCCTAGTAGAAATTGATTATTGCATTGACAATTTATAAGAAAGTCTCCATTGATCGCAATGGGGACTTATATTATGTAAAAAAAGCCTTTCTACCTCTATGCCTGAAATTTAAAAACTTTGATATGTAATCCTTCAAGGATTGTAAATATACAGTATTCTCCTTTTCAGTATGTCATCTGAATTGTATCATTACTTTTCATGACTTTTTCGTGAATGTATGGCTATAGCACTTGACTTGGAATAGATATATTGATAATTATTATATTTGCATAAAAGATTGCTGTAAGTATTTTATATATATACAAGTTAAAAAATGGCATATCCCTCTTTTCCTTTTAGGGGAGACATCTGGTGCGTATAGAAAACAATGTTTAAAACAAAAGGAGAAAGTCAGTAAAAGGCATAGTAGTGATGTTTATGTCAGAAAATTCAAATGTATGTATATAATGGAATTATTTTTACATTATAAGAAAAGAGCAGCGGGGGTTCTAGTTATGAAACAAAGGATTGTAATTGTAGAAGATGAAGAGAATATTAGAGAAATATGTAAAAGATATTTAGAAAGAGATGGATATGAAGTATTTACAGCTGAAAATGGAGCAGAAGGCTTGAACGCATTTCAGCAGTATCAACCAGATTTAGTCATTTTAGATTTGATGATGCCGAAAAAAGACGGTTGGGAGCTATGCGAGGAAATTCGTCAACAATCTAATGTTCCTATTATTATGTTGACCGCTCGAGGTGAGGAAAGAGATCGGATTTTAGGCTTAACAATCGGAGCAGATGATTATGTGACAAAGCCGTTTTCGCCTCGTGAATTAGTATTAAGGGTTCAAATTATACTAAGAAGAGGAAATCAACCAGTAGTACAAACGAAAGAACCGGAATTAAAAATGATAGAGTTTCCAGATTTGGAGATTTATCCAGCGAAGAGAAGTGTGTTTGTTTGTGGGCATGCGGTGGACTTAACAGTTAAGGAATTTGAAGTACTTTATACGATGGCCAAACATCCAAAACAAGTGTTTTCTCGGTCGCAGCTTCTTGAACAAATTTGGGAATTTGAATATGAAGGCTGTACAAATACAGTAACTGTGTTAATGAGTCGTTTGCGAGAAAAACTAGATAAGCATACGACAAAGAACCGTTGGATTCATACAGTTTGGGGCATAGGGTATCGTTTTGATCCAAATGGAGGAAATGAAACATGAAATTACGTTATCAATTGTTATTGATGAATTTATTAAGCACGAACATCATGGTCATTGCGATATGGTATGGTGATAGGAAAATGTTATTGGAACCGGAACAAACACGGTTATTAACAGGAATTGCGATTGTAGCAATGCTTCTTTCAACTTTTATCTATTGGCTATTAACACGTCCGATTATGAGGTCCATTCAAAATTTAATTGCATTATCACATCAATTTAGCGATAGACATTTTGAAACGATGTATATAATTGGAAAGGAACCACAAGAATTTAAAGAACTCGCAACTGCTTTTCAGGAGATGGCGAAAAAGTTAGAAGAAGGGTTTACGAAGTTAGAAGAAGGGGAAAAAGCGCGTACAGAGCTAATTGCCAATATTTCACATGACTTGCGAACACCCATTGCCAGCGTACAATTGATGATAGAAGCATTACAAGATAATGTAATTGAAGACCCTGATATGAAGAAGCAGTACTTAGCGACAATATTAAAGGAAATGCAAAGATTAAATGGTTTAATTAATAATTTATTTGACCTTTCCAAGTTAGAACTTGGACAAGAAGAGTTTCATCCGAATTTAACCCATGTGGATACAGTGCTATTAGAAGTACTAGATTCACATTCTATCTTACTAGAAGAAAAACAGATGCATTTAGAAGTGCAGGTGTCTGATACATTGCCTAGGCTTTGGATGATGCCATGTAAAATAGTACGGGTTATGAGTAACTTGTTACATAATGCAATCCGATATTCTCCTGCAGCTTCCACAATTGAGTTGATTGTAAAGGAAGATAAGCAGAAACAATATGTTCAATTTATTGTGCGCGATGAAGGGGAAGGTATTTCATACAATGATCAATTACGTATATTTGACCGTTTCTATAGAACAGATCAGTCCAGAAGTTCACAATCTGGCGGATCAGGGCTCGGATTAGCTATCGCAAAGTCATTAGTTGAAATGCACAAAGGGGACATTGGTGTGCGAGATCGCTCAGATGGAAAACAAGGAAGTGAATTTTGGTTTATGCTTCCAATAAAAAATGAAAGACTTTTGTAATAGTTATGTTATAAATTTGAGAGGTTTCCTTGTTAACATATAAGTGTTAGAGGAGGGGAATTACTTTATGAACAGAAAATATATATTCCTTATTGGAGCATTCATAATTGTTGGGGGGATACTGTGGTCGTTATTCCGCCCAGAGAAATTATTCATTGATAAGAAAGTAAATGAAACATTGCCGCAAACAGAAATGAAGTCAAAAGAAACAAAGCAACAAGCAATAAGCGAAGGACAGTTTCAAAGCGGTGTGCATGAAACAAAAGGAACAGCAACAATCTACCAATTAGCTGATGGAAAACGTATTTTACGCCTTACTAATTTTACAACTTCTAACGGCCCAGACGTTCGAGTTGTATTGGTTCCTACAAATCAATTGAAAGATAATGAAGATGTTAAAAATTATAAATATGTTGAATTAGGAAAATTAAAGGGAAACAAAGGCGATCAAAACTATGAGATTCCTGAGGGAATCGATGTAAGTACGTACGGCGCTGTTTCTGTATGGTGTAAGAGATTTAATGAGAATTTTGGTGCAGCTTATTTTGGAAAATAAGAAAGAGTATAGAAAAACAGGTGATAGAAATAGAATCTATCACCTGTTTTTCTGTTTTGTAGAATGTACATACGACTTAATATTTTTTGTTATGCTTTAGAGAAATGTATCAAAAGAAAATGGATCATTATAATAAGCATAAGCTCTCTGACCATCGAACATCTCGGTAATAACTTCCTCATTGTTAAATTTATCCCGGCCGAGCTTTTTTAAAATCAAAGAAAGACTTTTGTGACATTTATGAAAGACTTTTGTAATATTTACGAAAGTAATTTGAAAGACATTTAAAGTAAGATAAGTTTATCCTTAATCTACATGCAAAACACTCTTTAAAATTGATCAAACCGAACTTCCCCAAAGTTTCTTTGAAATGATAAACCCCACAGAAAATATTCTTGTTTTCTGTGGGGTTTATCATGTTTTTATGGAAGATACGTCTACAAATAAACAGGCTAAAGGAGAAGAGGTTATCATCTCTCTTGCTTCACTTATGGCCATTGGAACGAATATTGGACTTACAAAAACAGTGTATTGGAATAAACTGGGGTCTGCATCCCAAGTAAAATCCAGGAAATGCTGTTGCTGAGGGCCAAGCGGATGGCAATAATATAAAAGGAAAAGTAGAAGTAAAACCAGGGAAGTATTACTTAATTCTATCGTTCGGCGAAGAAAATAGAAGTGGAACATATTCATTATTAGTAAAATAAAATCCATTTCGTAACTACTCAGTTATTCTATTTTATTCTATAATTTGTTTTTTAGGAGGAGTCTGTCACTGTAGGCTCCTCTTGTTCTTTTTTTAGATAAAGTAAGAATCATTGTCTATGCTAACCAAAATGAAAATTTTACTTTACTACATGTATTGATTTTTGAAGGTCAGCTTATTTTTTTGTTTTAAATCTCGCATGTGGCAGGAAAAGGGATTATATAAAAAGCTCGTAAAATGAAAAAGAATAATGCAAACGATTGCAATAAATGATAATATGTAAGCGTATACATATAAATATTAGCTTGCAAGCATAGAATGAAATCCTTTGTTTTTATTATTATGGGTCTTAATTTTCAGGAAAAAGGAGAGCGTGTATGAAAAAGTATGTAAAAGGCTATAGTATTGTCATGTTATCCGTTCTTATATTGTTTGTTTCTGCAATATTTTCAAGTCAGAGTTATGCAGCTGTAAACGGACAAGCAATGAATGGAAATTACAAAGCATATATTATGGCACCGCTAAAGAAAGTGCCAGATATTATGACATGGGAGACGTTTGAAAATGATTTACGCTGGGCAAAGCAAAATGGTTTCTCAGCTATTACTGTTGATTTTTGGTGGGGGGACATGGAGAAGAATGGAGATCAACAATTTGATTTTTCCTATGCGCAGCGTTTTGCCCAATCTGTAAGAAATGCTGGTATGAAAATGATTCCAATTATTTCAACGCATCAATGTGGCGGTAATGTTGGGGATGATTGTAATGTACCGATTCCTGCTTGGATATGGAATCAAAAATCAGATGATAGTTTGTATTTTAAATCGGAAACAGGAACGATTACTAAAGAAACATTAAATCCGCTAGCTTCAGATGTCATTCGAAAGCAGTATGGAGAACTATATAATGCTTTTGCCGAGGCGATGGCTCCGTATAAAGATGTCATTGCGAAGATTTATTTATCCGGCGGTCCGGCTGGAGAAACACGTTATCCATCTTATACGTCAGCTGATGGTTCAGGTTATCCGAATAGAGGGAAGTTTCAAGCTTATACGGAATTTGCAAAAGCGCAATTTCGTTCTTGGACATTACAAAAATATGGATCTTTAGCAGGGATAAACGGAGCATGGGGAACAAACTTGAATTCTATGTCACAAGTGCTTCCGCCATCTGATGGATATCAATTTTTGGCAAGCGGCTATCAAACAAAGTACGGTGAAGATTTCTTAAAATGGTATGAAGGTGTGTTAGAAGAGCATACAAAATTAATAGGAGAATTAGCTCATTCGGCATTTGATAATAAGTTCCACGTACCAATTGGTGCAAAAGTTGCCGGCGTTCATTGGCAATATAGCAATCCGAATCTTCCACACAGTGCTGAAAAACCAGCAGGATATAATGATTATAGTAGTTTGCTAGACGCTTTTAAGAGTGCAAATTTAGATTTAACATTTACTTGTTTAGAAATGTCAGATAAGGGAACGTATCCAGAATATTCAATGCCAAAAACACTTGTCCAGCAAGTAGCTAAGCTTGCGAATGAAAAAGGAATTGTATTAAATGGTGAAAATGCATTAAGTATAGGAAGCAGTGCTGAATATAAGAAAACAGCAGAGATGGCTTTTAACTATAATTTTTCGGGATTCACACTCCTTCGTTATCAAGATGTTATGTACAATAATTCATTGATGGCGCAATTTAAAGATACTTTAGGAGTTATGCCTACTTTACAAACAATCGTGGTAAAAAATGCACCAACAACTACTGGCGATACGGTGTACATTGTTGGAGATCGTGCTGAGTTAGGACAATGGGATACAACGCTATATCCTATTAAATTATCTTACAACCCTACTTACGGGGATTGGAGAGGAACGGTTTATTTACCGGCTGAACGCAATGCGGAGTTTAAAGCGTTTATTAAGCGTCAAGATGGAACGATTAAAGTGTGGCAGTCAAATCAGCAAAATTGGACGCCAATTCCAGCAACTTCTACTGTGTATACAGATTGGTGGTAGTTTCATTGTTTAAAAGAAGTTTTTTAATATAAAGGATAATGATACAAGCTGCCTCCTATCATATTATGAAAAATGATAGGAGGCTTATTTTTTTGACATCTTTGTCTAGCTCTTCCTAAACAGTCGGCTCTGCTTTTCTTTATGTCAACACCACCATTTCTCCTGCGGCAGTAATACAACATTTACATTGAAGTTTTGTGAAAACCAATCATACATGAGTGTCTTTTTTACTAAATACTCCGATGCAGAGTGGGACACACCAATGAGCGACATATTTGTTTGCGGTATGTATTCTTTCATGATGGTATATCTCTTTTTGCCATAGTCGTTATCAATATAACAATGCACTTCTCCGGTAATATACGCTTGCGCCCCTTTTTCCTCAGCTTCTTGCATCATACTTACTTTATCACCGCAGCCAGCGATGATTGCGATTTTCGAAATATGAGAACGTGTTTGTCCTTCGAAGTCTACATACGGGATGTCAAAAATCTGTTTTGCTTTTTCAATGAGTTCATTTGTATGTGTTGGAGCAATTTCACAAATCACCCCATCGCCTCCAGCAAAACTTTCGATTACTGATGCATGTAGTGCTTTGGCGATGGCGATACTTGTACCATATGTTTGATGACGGTCCATTGGCGCGTGACATGTGTACACGGATAATCCCTTGTCTTTTATTCCCTGCAAATAGTGATTTGGAATCGGAATGAACCCGCGCCCTGGTAAGCCTTGCGGATCGCCGCATTCCATAACAAGTGGATGGTGCATAAATAATAAATCTCCAGCTGTTCCTTCATTAAGAAATCTATCAAGCACTTCATCTGTTGGAAAAACAGCTAAAAAGACGTTGCGAACAACATCTGCTCCTTTTATCATGAGCCCATTAAAGTATGTAACGAAATCATCTTCAAAGAACTCTTGCCAAGGAAACGAAATTGGGTCATAAGCAGCTGGGAGGAAACGGCTAAACCCAGGGTCAATTCCGTATTTATGCACTGCAAATAAAGTATCTAACTGATGCTCTATATCTTGAAGTTTTGGCATGATAAAACCTCCTTTGGAAAAATATATAAATTTAATTATATATTTGAATGAATTTTCTGTATATGGAAATCGAACCAATTCATAAAAAAAGAATGCTACAATAAGATAATCGTGATATAAGTAGGAGGAAAAACAATGAATGTGACCGTTACGGACGCAGCATATGCGAAAATAAAAGAGATGATTCCAAGTGAAGCGAAATATATAAAATTATTTTACGATACAGAAGGGTGCGGCTGTGTGATGAGTGGGATTATTGATTTAGTCGCTGTATCGGAAAAAGATGAGCGCGACATAGACATCTCATCAAACAAGTTTCAGTTTATTGCTGATCGGACGAAGCTTGTTTTTATGGATGATAACTTGACTGTTGATTTCTCTGAATCGGGAGGAAGCTTTCAATTAAAAAGCCCAAGTCAATATTATAATCCGAATATGAAATTGCATGTTCGGGTGTAATCCATGAAAAAGAAGAAAGCAGATTATCTTTGCTTTCTTCTTTTTTGCGTTAAGATTTAGGGATGAGAGTGTTCATCTACTGACTCTAGAATTGTTTTTTCTTGAATAGTTGTTTCTGGTGAGGAATCACCGCTTTGGAAGAGGTAGAAAGATAGAACGCCAAGAACAACGAGAACTAAAAAGAGAAATAAAAAGAGGAAAAGTACAATAAGAATGCTTCTTCGTTTTCTGTGTTGTTGCTTAGATATTTGCTTTTCTGTACTCATATCAAACCTCCCTTACATGCTAAAACCTTATGCGTATTTAGCGGGTTGTATTCTCCAAGTACTTTTTCTGTACTGATATGTATATTCCTCTTTTACACATACGTAAGAAGGAGTTGCAGCATATGTCTCGAAACTTAATGAAGTAAAGTATCAGACATAGCGGGGGAAAGAGATGAAAAAATGGGGAATTGAACTATTACTTTTATGTGTTGTAATTATATGGGGAATCAATTATACAATTGGAAAATACGGTCTTGTCGAATTAACAGCGATCCAATTTACAGCCATTCGCATGGTTACTGCGGCGCCGCTGTTATTGTTGCTAACGTTTTATATAGAAAAATCGCTTTATATCGCATGGAAAGATATCGTAAGGCTTATTTTTGTTAGCATGGTTGGGATTACGTTGTATCAAACACTGTTCATGGAAACGATTCAATATACGTCTGCAACAAATGCATCGTTATTAATCTCGATTTCTCCTATTTTTACAACGATGTTTGCTGTATTTTTGAAAGAAGAGCAGTTTTCATCACGTAAACTTGTTGGATCAGCCATTGCGTGTATCGGAGCTGCGCTTGTATTACTTGCTGGGCATTCTCTTGTACAATCTTTTTACGGGAATGCAATTGGGATTATTACTTCGATTTGTTGGGGATTGTACCCTGTTTTAGCAACGCCGCTTATGAAAAGATATTCCGCTTTGCGTGTAACAGCATGGGCGTCAGCAATTGGTGCGGTGCCGCTTGTATTTTTGAGCGGTTGGCAAATTGTTCAGTTGCCTTTTACGATTGAGCACGGTAGTACATGGCTTTCACTGTTCTATTCGATTTTTCTTGTTACTGTATTTGGGCTTGTGATGTGGTACGTTGGGATTCAAAAAATTGGAGCATCTCATACGATGGTGTATATGTACATTACACCGTTTGTAGCGGTTTTATTTGCAGCAATATGGGCGAGAGAGCAGTTATCTTTGCAACAATTGATTGGCGGATTGATTATTTTTCTTGGTTTGTGGTTTGTAAAGTCAGAGAAACGGTTACCTGTAAAAGAAAATATTTCAAAATAAGAAAGCAGATTAGATCTGCTTTCTTATTTTTTGATTCTCGGTAAAAAAACAAGATACAAGATAGCTATAATAAATGGAATCCAGTTGAGGGAAGGAAAGTGGAAATAAGTAACGAGAATCATACCGGTGAGAAGAACGCTGAGGACAGCATAGAAAACACTATGCTTAGGTGTATACCAATATAATGTTAAGCCGACGAGAGCCGGGATAACGAAATGAATAAGAGCGATGAGAAAGAAGAGCAATGGAAGTCCCTCCTTTATTGTGTACTTACTATATAATATCCATATTTTGTTAAAATGATAGCTAATTTTATAAAAAATGTTTGGAAAAACGACACAATTCGACTCGTTATTTACGATAGAAGTTTTGTATAATGTTAGTTCTTAAATGTATTTTAACAATATAAACACTATCAAAATAGTTGAAACTATGTAAATCCATTTTGCTTTTTCAGCATATAAGTCGAGATGACCTGCTTTTATATTGCATGTAGTAGGGAATCGATTACATACTTTTACTCACCTAAAAAGTGGTTTTTATGTTTTTAATTTGGATGATATTTGATATAGAAATTTTGCAGCAAAGGAGCCACAACATGATTAACATGTCGTTACAAACATTTAAAGTACAAACATATTACATTTTAGCACTGATGATGCTCGGCTGGGCATTTACTCCTTTTTCTCCGCACTTTTTAGGAATCGGTCTTGGTTTTCTTGTGAGCACGTATTGTGTTTGGATTTTAGGACGCCGCATTGAAAAAATCGGAGAGAGTATAGTGAAAAAAACGAAATCACCAACTCTTGGGATGATAAACAGATTTGCAGCAGCGATACTTGGTGCCATTATTATGTACGAAATTGAGCATCATATGGTGATGTGGGCATTTGCTGTTGGGATTATGGGCGGATATATATTAATTGTAATTAATTTAGCATATTACAGTATGAAAGATGCTAAGAAATAGGAAAGAGGCTTGCGAGATTATTCGTAAGCCTCTTTTATATGTAAGTATGCGCGATTACAAGAAAACGTGGGCTTTGTCGGTGAGTACTTGTTTTCTTGCAATCACAACATACTTATTCACATGATTTAGGATATTTCACAGTAAAGTTAGGTTAGGCGATTGGACCGCCAAGGTTTACAACTGTTTCAGAAACAGTATCAAATTTCTTGAAGTTTTCTTTGAACTTATTAGCAAGTTCAGTTGCTTTAACTTTGTAAGCTTCTTTATCAGTCCATGTTTGTTCTGGCATTAATACTTCATCAGGTACACCAGGAACATGAAGTGGTACTTCAAGACCGAAGATATCATGTTTTGCTGTTTCAGTGTTGTCAAGCTCGCCGTTTAATGCAGCTTGCACCATTGCGCGTGTATGACCTAAGTTCATACGTTTTCCAACGCCGTATTCGCCGCCAGTCCAGCCAGTATTCACTAAGAACACATTTGCATCATGCTTCTCGATTTTTTCACCAAGCATTTCTGCATAGCGAGATGCATCAAGCGGTAAGAATGGAGAACCGAAGCATGTTGAGAATGTTGCTTGCGGTGAAGTAATACCGCGCTCAGTTCCTGCTAGTTTACTAGTGTAACCGCTTAAGAAATGATACATAGCTTGCTCTTTCGTTAATTTACTAATTGGAGGCAATACGCCGAATGCATCAGCAGTTAAGAAAATGATTGTATTTGGATGACCTGCAACGCTAGGTAACACAATGTTATCAATTGCATCAATTGGATAAGCTGCACGTGTATTTTCTGTTAATGCAGTATCATCGTAATCGGCAATGCGTGTATGCTCATCAAGCACAACGTTTTCTAAAACAGAACCAAATTTGATTGCGTCAAAGATCTGTGGTTCTTTCTCACGAGATAAGTTCACACATTTTGCATAGCAACCGCCTTCAATATTAAACACACCGTTATCAGACCAACCGTGCTCATCATCACCAATTAATTTACGGTTCGGATCAGCAGATAATGTTGTTTTGCCTGTTCCAGATAAACCGAAGAATAAAGCAACATCGCCTTCTTCGCCTACGTTTGCAGAGCAGTGCATAGAGAAAATATCTTGCTCTGGAAGTAAGTAGTTCATAATAGAGAAGATTGATTTTTTCATTTCACCAGCGTATTCTGTACCCCCGATTAACACGATACGCTTTTCAAATGAAACGATAATAAATGTTTCTGAATTTGTGCCGTCAACTGCTGGATCTGCTTTAAAGTTTGGTGCAGATACAATTGTGAACTGTGCATCATGGTCTTGTAATTCTTCTTCAGTTGGACGAATGAATAGTTGATGCGCAAATAAGTTATGCCAAGCATATTCATTAATAACTTGAAGAGGAAGACGGTAGTTGCGGTCTGCTCCTGCAAATCCTTTGAACACGAATAGTTCTTCTTTATCTTTTAAGTATTCCAGCACTTTTGTATATAATTTATTGAAATGTTCTTCAGAAATTGGTTGGTTCACAGATCCCCAAGCAATTTTGTCCGTAACAGATGCTTCGTCTACAATAAATTTATCTTTCGGAGAACGTCCTGTATATTTTCCTGTTGAAACAGAAACTGCGCCAGTAGAAGATAATTGACCTTCTTTTCTCATTAATACCTTTTCCGTTAATTGCGGAACGCTCAATTGAACCTGTGCATTGCTTCCGTTCAATAGTTCATGTAATCCAATTTGGACATTCGCAGTACTCATATTTATATACCATCCTTTATTTGATTTATGAATATTCATCGTAATCCCCACTAAAAGTATAACACAATCATATAAATAATGTATACTATTTATTTGTTTTTTGTTTGTGTTATTATATTATTTTTTCCATAAATTTCTGCCCTGAAAAACTTATAGGAATATGTGTATTTGGATTGACAAATGAAATTCATTTCTTTAGTATAGTTGAGGACGGATACTCTCTTATTCCGAGCTGGCGGAGGGACAGGCCCTATGAAGCCCGGCAACCTCACTTGTATGAAAGTCAAACAAGTGAATAGGTGCTTAAACCTGTGCGAGGCGAATAGTCTCGAACGATAAGAGCGAAGGGCAAAAAGCAGTATGCAAGTAGCAAATACAACCTTTCCTCTAATAGGGAAAGGTTTTTCTTTTGTACTTGTATGGGAAAATACATGAATGTCGCAGTTTGTGGCAAATTAAGGATGAGTTCCGTACAATATATATCATTACTGTAGGGAGGTTTACCACATGACAAAAAAACGTCATCTGTTCACATCTGAGTCTGTAACTGAAGGACATCCAGATAAAATTTGTGACCAAATTTCTGATTCTATTTTAGATGCAATCTTATCAAAAGATGCAAACGCACGTGTAGCTTGTGAAACAACAGTAACAACTGGTTTAGTATTGGTAGCGGGAGAGATTACAACTTCTACTTATGTGGATATTCCAAAAATCGTTCGTGAAACAATTCAAGGAATCGGTTACACTCGTGCAAAATACGGATTTGATGCAGAAACTTGTGCAGTTTTAACATCTATCGATGAGCAATCTGCTGACATCGCAATGGGTGTTGACCAAGCGTTAGAAGCACGCGAAGGTCAAATGACTGACGAAGAGATTGAAGCAATCGGTGCAGGCGACCAAGGTTTAATGTTTGGTTTCGCATGTAATGAAACAAAAGAATTAATGCCACTTCCAATCTCACTTGCTCACAAATTAGCTCGTCGTTTAACGGAAGTTCGTAAAGATGATACATTACCATACTTACGTCCAGACGGTAAAACACAAGTAACAGTTGAGTATGATGAAAATGGTAAACCAGTTCGCGTCGACACAATCGTAATTTCTACGCAACATCATCCAGAGATTGCTTGGGAACAAATCGATCGCAACTTAAAAGAATTTGTAATTAAACCAGTTGTACCAGCTGAATTAATCGATGAAGAAACAAAATTCTTCATTAACCCAACAGGCCGCTTCGTTATTGGTGGACCACAAGGCGATGCTGGTTTAACAGGTCGTAAAATAATCGTTGATACTTACGGCGGATATGCTCGTCACGGCGGCGGTGCATTCTCTGGTAAGGATGCAACAAAAGTTGACCGCTCTGCAGCATACGCAGCTCGTTACGTTGCGAAAAACATCGTAGCATCAGGACTTGCTGACAAAGCAGAAGTACAACTTGCATACGCAATCGGCGTAGCACAACCAGTATCTATCTCTGTTGATACATTTGGCACTGGAAAAGTATCTGAAGAAGTATTAGTAGAACTAATCCGAAGCAACTTCGATCTTCGCCCAGCTGGCATCATCAAAATGTTAGACTTACGTCGCCCAATTTACAAACAAACAGCAGCTTACGGCCACTTCGGACGTACTGATGTAGATCTATCATGGGAACGTACAGACAAAGCTGAAGCTTTAAAAGAGCAAGCTGGTCTATAATATAGGAAGAAAAAAGCTTTGCGCGTGTGCGCAAAGCTTTTTTTATTTATGGAAATACATAAAGTGAAACTTTAATCAGTGGGGGTTTTTTCATCCCCCACTGATTATTAGTTGAACCAATCGGGCTTTTACAGGCAGTTTATCTCCCACCTAACTTCTTTGCTTTCGCCGAATTTTGAGGTGGGAGTATTACTGCCCGCGAATAGCGGGATAAAGTTTTCTTTATTAGGTAAGTTCAAATAATAAGCAAGACGGATTGACTAAGTTATATGGTCGTTTCACAAAAACTGCGGTTGGTTTCATTCATTTTCATATCAATAAATCAAACTTTATTTATTGAACGTTACTTTCCCTTTAACACCATCCACTTTTATCTTATCGTTTTTAGCGCCTAAGATTGTTACGTTTTTTTCAATACTATTGATATCGGCTGATCCATCTCCAATCTTAGCACGTACTGACCCGTTAATATCTTTAATAACAACAGCTCCATTATTATTGTCAACATTGATATCAGATGACGAATTAGAAATATTAACTTTCCCATCCCTATTTGTTACACTTACAATTCCTTTAACATTGGAAATGTCTATATTTCCATTAACATTAAGTATGTTTATATCTGAATCCAGTTTAGAAACTTTAATATCTCCGTTTCGATGGTTTTCTTTAAATTCTACTTTTACGTTTTTAGGTACTGAGAGTTTCACATCAACCCAAGTTTCACTATTGCTAAAGAATTGCCCATCAAAAGAAGTATTTAAGTTGGCAACTCCATTTTTTTCTGAAAGATCTAGTTTTAATTTGTCTATGCTGATTCCTTTTGCTTTTGCATGGATAGAAGCTTCTATTTTATTCGATGTAGAATTTGTTGAAATATCAATATTACCATTACGATTATCTAGTGTTAACTTTTTAATATTAGAGGCTGGTAATGCCAGTTTTTCTTCTTTTGTTTCACTTTCAGAACTTGAACAACCAGTAAGAATTAAAGTGATTAATGTACCAAAAATAATTAGCTTTTGTTTCATTTTTCTTTCCTCCAGTCTTTAATAAAAAATTTAAACAACATCTCTTTTCACAAAGATTGGATACGAAACTAAGTGCATAATGAGTATATGAATTAAGATTAATATTAAGGAAAAGCTTAAGGTCATTCCTTCTACAGGTGGACTCTCATATATAAAATTCGATAAATCTGTATTAGAGAAGATAAAATATTGTGTCCAACTGAAACCTTTTAATGAAATGCTCATAACAAAACCTGCAATTGTTATTAAAAGAGAAAACACGATAGAGAATGTTGAACTTTTAAATGCAGCTGAAATCATAAATGCTAAAGTTGCAACAATAATTAAGAAAGGAATTTTAAAGAGTAAGCTACCAATTAGTGCTTGAAGGACACTTGTTTTTTGAACGACTTGATCTTTGACAAATAAGTAGTCGCTGTTTATGCCATCAAACCCTAAAAGAATACCACTAAATATAATGGAAAGAATAAATGTGATTCCGACTAGATATAGTCCAAATAATAAGGTCGAAATATATTTAGAAAAATATATTTCTGTACGAGTAGCAGTTCGAGTTAATAGAAATTTAATCGTTCCGGATTGAAATTCACTTGCGACACTTTCACCAGCTATTATTAAGGTAAGAATAGAAATCGCTACTAAAAAATTTGTACTTTGTCCAATTGTAAAGAACCATGCATTGTTTTCTGGTTTTATATTGTTGTCAATGTAATACTTATTTAGTAAAAATTTTTTTTCATTTTCGAGTATTTCCAGAGGTAATGTTTTAGATTCTTTTTCAACTTTAAGTAATGCATTTTCTTCTATAAGGGAGGTTTTCCAATCATCTCCGTAGTTAACTTGATGAGAAAATTTCACATTTAGAAATTGCACCAGAATAAATAGAACCATAACTCCTATCATTACCCACGTTCTTTTACGTTTAAAAGTTTTCATGTTTTCATTCTTGATTAGATTAAGCATTACGTAGTTCATCCCCTGTCATTTCAATGAATTTGTCTTCTAAAGTAGTTTTAATCGTTTGAACACCATAAACATTTACTCCACTTCTTGCTAACGTATCACTAATTTCCGGTATATGTTCTTTACTAATTGTAATATTGATCATATTTTGGTTTGTCACAATTTCTGCTCCTACTAATAACTTTTGAAGTACAGGAATAGCTAAATCTGTTCGGTCTACTTCAAATTGAACACAACTTATCTTTTCTTTTGTAATATCTTTGATGTCATGTAAACCTATCATATAGCCCTTATCAATAATGGCTATACGGTCACACATCATTTCCATTTCAGCCATTTGGTGACTTGATACAACAATTGCTACATTTTCACTTTTGGCTAGTTTCTTTAAATGAAGTCTTAAATCACGAATACCTTTAGGATCAAGTCCATTTGTAGGCTCATCTAATAGCAGAAGTAGGGGCTTGTGTACTAAAACAATCGCAAGAGCGAGCCGTTGTTTCATTCCTAAAGAATAAGTCGAAACTTTGTTATGAATACTTTTCTCCAGCCCAACTAAAGATACAACCTCATTTAATCGTTCGTTAGGGACATTGGGTGTCATTCGAGAGAAATGAAGCAGATTATCATAGCCGGATAAAAATTTGTACAAATCAGGGTTCTCAACAATTACTCCTACATGTCTCATTGCTTCTTTAAAATTGTTATCTACATTTTTTCCATTGATTTCAACTGTTCCGCTAGACTTTGAAATTAATCCAACTATCATTCTAATTGTAGTAGTTTTTCCAGCGCCGTTTGGACCGAGGAGTCCAAGTATTTCTCCTTCATTCACATCAAACGACAATTCATTGACAAGTATTTTTTTTTTGATTTTTTTAGTTAAATTACGTACTTTCAAAATACTCATTTTTTCATCTCCTTATGTAAGAGTCGTGTTCTTGGTTATTAACGTATCAAAATGAGTGTAATAAAGCACAGTGACAAAATGTAATAACCTTGCTATGATAAAAATATGATTATGGAAAATATATACATAAGGTGAAGTTTTTTTAGTGGGAGGTGCTTATACAGTTGATTTCAGTACAAAATAAATTACTTTGGCAGCATTGGCTAATCGTATTCATTCGTATCTTTTGGATCGCTGCAGTTGCAATTTTAACGTATCAAGATAATCCTACATTTCCCTTTGAAAGTGTTTTTTGTATGACATTAATACTGTATGTCATACCTGTAATATTATATAAAATTCGATATGAACTATATGTATTGGCTGAGATCATATTAGTGGGAGGGCTTTCGCTTTATCTTGCATATACGTATCATTTAGCACAGTTTTTTTCTCCTGCAATTTTAACATTGGCATTTTTTTGCCGTGGAAAAGCTAATTTCTATACATTACCTTTAACAATTATCGTTTATATATTCGGAGTTTTCTTGAATTTTGATTATAAATTAAATCATTTGTTCATAAGTCTGTTTGACGTTCTTTTCATTTATAGTGTTGGACATGTGTTACAGAGAATTGTTTTTTCTATGGATTCAATTAAACAAAAACTCGAATTAATTAAAGAGAAGAATGCGATTTTAGAACAATATTCTTCACAAGTTGAAAGAATGACCCTGCTTGAGGAAAGATGTAGAATGGCGAGGGAATTACATGATACTGTTGGTTATAAATTTACGTCAGTTATATTAAGTATGGAAACTTTAAAACCTCACTTAACTACTCAAGAAGGTCAAAAAAAATTACAAGATATATTAGATATGTCACGATCTGGATTAGAGAGTATTCGAAGACAAATTCATGAAATGGATCCATTAGAAGAGGAATTAAATTTAGATGTATCGTTACTTAATATTATAGAAGAATTTAAAAGCAACACACACGTTGATGTTGTTTTTCGAACAATTGGAGAGCAGTATACGATAGCGAAAAAAGTTAAAATGGCTTTTTGTCGTTGTTTACAAGAAGCAATGACAAATGCAACTAGACATGGCGAAGCAGAGTCGATACAAGTTCTTCTGCAATATCATAAAAGTCATGTCATGCTTCAAGTACAAGATAATGGTAAAGGAATAGAAAATATCCAAGAGGGATTTGGCTTATCTGGAATGAGAAATCGTTTAAATGAATATCAAGGAAGCTTGTACATAGACTCTCAAAAGAATGTAGGAACCATTGTAACTTGTGTAATTCCAAGCTTAAATATAGAGAAAACTTCTATTCAAGATAAAATAAATATACTGATAGTAGATGATCAATCTATAATTTTAGATAGCTTGGAACTTTTATTAACCGAATATACTGACTTTGATGTTGCAGTTGCGAATAGTGGAAAACAGGCTTTAGAAAAATGTGAAGAAAATCAACCAGATATAGTTCTTATGGATGTACAAATGCCCGAAATGAATGGGATTATAACGACAGAAGAAATTAAGAGGAAATGGCCAAGTACGAAAGTTATTATAGTGACGACTTTTGAAGAATCCTCTAGTGTTTCTGAAGCGCTAAAAGCAGGGGCTGAAGGATATGTACTTAAATCTGCCACTCCCAAAGAATTAGTAGCGGCAATTAGATTAGTAAATTCAGGAGGGACTATGTTATCTCACGGTATTGCGAATCGTTTGTTTCACGCATACAACTCAATACCGAAAAAGTATCCCTATGAATTGACGCGACGTGAAATGGAGGTCTTAGGTGCTCTTAAAGAAGGACTTCGATATAAAGAAATTGCAAAAAAGTTGTTTTTATCTGAAGGGACTGTAAGAAACTATGTTTCTTCTATATATACAAAGCTTGAAGTTTCTGGAAGAAGTGAAGCTGTAAAAAAAGCAGAGGAGGAAGCTTTGCTATAAATGATACGGATAAAAATGTATGCGCAATCGGTGTAGCAAAACCAATATTTGATACATTCGAATAGGAAAAGTATGTGAAGAGGTATTAGTAGAACGAATCTGCAGAAACTTTGCATCATCAAAATGTTAGACTTACGTCGCCCAATTTACAAACAAACAGTAGCTTACGGCCACTTCGGATGTACTGATGTGGATCTTTCATGGGAACGTACAGACAAAGCTGAAGCTTTAAAAGAGCAAGCTGGTCTATAATATAGGAAGAAAAAAGCTTTGCGCGTGTGCGCAAAGCTTTTTTTCATTTTAATATTTACCAAAATGTTTATGCTTATAGGAATAAGTGTCAAGGTTTATCTTGTCATCCAGTAATGTTGTATGATAAGCAAGAACTCCTTTTTTTTCCTGTATCTCTAATTTTTTGATAGCGAAATGTGTAGATTGCATGAGGTTCATCTTTGTATATAACATCGATCAAATATCCAAACTTAAAATCATATCTGACTTCAAAATCTTTAAAATCAGTTTTCTTGTCCCCTTGCGAGAGTAAATAAGCTTCTACTTTATGAGCGATGTGATTTTTATAAAGTGAAACTTTAATCAGTGGGGGTTTTCTTCATCCCCCACTGATTATTAGTTGAACCAATCGGGCTTTTACGGGCAGTTTATCTCCCACTTAACTTCTTAAGAAAAGCGGAAGCGGCTCGTTCAGAATCGTAGGAAGTTGGAGCCCCTGACAGAGAGGCGCTTTTGGCCTCGTCCGAGGGGGCGAAACGACCGGAGATTCTAGCCGCTAGAGCTGGACTTTGCTTTCGCCGAATTTTGAGGTGGGAGTATTACTGCCCGTTAATGCGGGATAAAATGAAGTACCGCCCAAAAAGCAAATGATTACAACTATAATAAGAAAAGTAATCTTTCTTATTATAGTTGTAATCCCCTTTATAGCCTCTTAGTTACTTTCCTGTTTCTCTAATTTCCCAACACAAGAAGTGCAGTACACTTCGCCACCGAGCTCAATATATTTTTGCATGTTTGTCAAACCGCTTGCCGGATATTGTATATACACCCAAGAACGTTCATGTACTGCAATTTCCTTTCCACATGTTGTACACGTAGTTGATTTTTTACCAAACATAATTAGTCCCCTTTACGATAACGAATTCTTCCAGCACAAAAGGCTGAACATAGTAAAAAGAGCGTTCCAAATCCCCAGCCCCCAATTGCAGCATATGGTACAGCGTCTTTTAGTGCCATGCCAGCGCTAATAGAAGCGATGAATAGTAAAATGAATAACGTCGTTAATTTTCTCATTGTATCCATATGAAATGCCTCCCTTTGAAAACCTATATTTTTATTATAAAGTAAATTTTGGAAAATGAATGTTTTTTTGATAAAGAAGTGTGACAGGTCTCACATTTTTTTGTTGCCATATTATATATGATAAAATTTAGATAGGTTTATCAATGGGGAGGAAAAAATAATGAGCGTCACAGACCATAAAAAACAAGCACCAGCACAAGTTCGTTGTAAAATCATCACAATTTCAGATACACGAACAGAAGAAACGGATAAAAGCGGACAGTTATTAAAGGAGTTATTAATAGAAGCAAATCATCAAGTAACAGCGTATGAAATTGTGAAAGATGATAAGGAAAGCATTCAGCAAGCTGTCTTGTCTGGATATCATCAAGAGGATGTTGACGTTGTATTAACCAATGGGGGAACAGGTATTACAAAGCGTGACGTGACAATTGAAGCTGTTTCTCCATTATTAGATAAGGAAATCGTTGGCTTTGGTGAGTTATTTCGAACGATTAGTTATTTAGAAGATATCGGCAGCGCAGCGATGTTAAGCAGAGCGATTGGCGGGACCATTGGACGAAAAGTTGTCTTTTCGATGCCAGGTTCGACAGGAGCGGTGCGCCTAGCGATGAATAAATTAATTTTACCAGAGCTTGGACACATTACATTTGAGCTCAATCGCCAATGAAAATAGCAGGAATTGTATTAGCCGGCGGAAGGTCAAGCCGTTTTGGAGAACCGAAAGCATTAGCAATTTGGCAAGGAAAAACATTCGTTGAGCATAGTATAGACGCATTGAAAGAAGTTGCGGCAGACATTGTTGTCATTAGCCATCCAGACATTACAAACGATCTTTCACATATATTAAATGTGCCTGTTGTAGAAGATATCGAATTATATAAAGGAAACGGCCCGCTTGCTGGTTTCATAACAGGCATGGAATTTGTAGAAGCAGATTGGTACATCGTTGCACCATGCGATACACCAAATGTTTCGAAAGAGTGGGCACTGGAATTAATAGAACGAGCGGATGAACCATATGAAGCGATTGTTCCACTCGTTGAAGGACGGAAACAACCGCTTTTAGCGCTATATCATTATAAAGTAAAAGAGAAAATAAAACAGTTATTAAAGGAAGAAAAAAGAAGTATGCAGGGTTTATTATCGCAGTGTAACGTTCAGTATGTAGTGGTGGAAGAAACAGGTGTATTTGTAAATGTGAATACAAAAGAAGAGTATAACGAATTACAGAGGAAAAAGAGCTGAAATCAAACATACGATCATTAGAAGAGGATACTATGTCCAATATGAGGACGTAGATCCTCTTTTTTCTTACATTTTTTTAATCATTAAATAATACATCAATACTAACGATTGCTGAATCATCATCAGTTGGACTATTAATCAGTATCTCAAGGTCTAAGTAATCGTGCTCATTATGTAACTAAGTATTTTCAATATGAGGAATGTCTACAATTTCAACCATTATGGTAAATATAATAATTGAATGAATAACGGAAAGGGATAATCAATAATATTAAATAATGAATTAATATTATTAATTTTATTTAATGGAAAAATTGAATTTATTATTTATATTTTTAATTATTTGTTGTATAATCGAATTAACTAAAAGAAAGGAATTTCATTATGGCTTATAAAGTAATCACAAATTGTCCTGTCTGCAGTAAAACATTGAAAATTACAAAGTTGCAGTGCTCTCATTGTCACACTACGATTGAAAATGAGTTTGAATTATCTAAGCTGGCATCCTTATCAAAGGATCAGCTTCATTTTGTGGAAGTATTTTTAACATGCAGAGGGAATATCAAAGAAGTTGAAAAGGAACTGGGGATTTCGTATCCAACGGTTCGAGGCAAGCTAACAGACATCATTTCATCCCTTGGATATGTGCAGAAGAAGAAAAATGAAGTAGACGAGAAAAAGGTTGTTACCATGTTGGAAAATGGCGAAATCACACCTGAAGAAGCCATTAAGCTCTTAAAAGAAGAATAAGGAGGAATTTATCATGAAAGAGGAAATTACAAGAGTGTTAACAATGGTTCAAGAAGGAAAGATCGATGCAGATAAGGGATCAGAACTGATTCAAGTATTAAAAGAGAAAGAAGAAACGGATAATAAGCTTTATGAAAAACCGACTAAATATTTAGATAAAACATTAAAAATTCGTGTTGTATCAGCCGAAAATGATAACGTCACGGTCAATTTGCCTATAAAACTTGTCAAGGTAGTATTAACGGCTGGACACAGCATCGCAGCGAGTATCCCTCAATCAGAAAATTACGTGAAAGATATAGACATAAACCTTATTATTGAAGCAATCGAAAACGAATTAGATGGCCCAATTGTTGATATTAAATCGGCAAACGGGGATACCGTTTCGATCATCATTGAATAGTGATTTGCTTATGATGCATGTAAAAGTGAAAGCAAAAGACGTTCGTTTTACCATCCCAATCCCATATGCTATTTTAAACATTGTTATTTCAATTTTGTCTTCGAAATTTTTTCAGCAAAATGTAAACAAATGGACAAAAGAGCACTTCGAAAGAAAAAAGCAGGACTTTACCTTCCCACTAATAGATAAAAAAACGCTAAAGCCTATCGTCAAGGAACTGAAAAATCATAAGGGAATCGTGCTAGTAGATGTCAAAGCTAAGGACGGTACTGAGGTTAAGATTAGACTATAGTTTTTGAAGGCGTCTTAATGGAATAAAAGGAGAGCATGTATAATATGTGCTTTCCTTTATTTTTAGGGATTTTTATAATTTAGGTCTTGATAATATAATGCTCTTTTTCTTTTTTTTGTAAAAAATTACTGAAAATTATTATTTTCTGGTAAAATAAGTAAAGAACGCTTTTGATATTATTGTATAAAGTCTTTAATAGAAGAATACTGAAGGAGCATACATAATGGAAAGTGAATTACTAAAAATATTTGATGAACATAGAAATCCAGTCGGAGTCGCAACGCGTGAAGAAGTACACAAAATAGGGCATTGGCATGAAACGTTTCATTGCTGGTTTATAAGTAGAGAAAATGGAGTGAATTATATTCATCTTCAAATGCGTAGTCATACAAAAAAGGATTATCCAAATTTGTTAGACATTACAGCGGCGGGACATATATTAGCTCACGAAAGCGTGTATGATGGAATACGCGAAGTGCAAGAAGAAGTGGGGATTAATGTTTCGTTTGATGAACTCATACCACTTGGCATTATTCATTATTGCGTTACAATAGAAGATTTTATTGATAAAGAATTGGCCCACGTCTTTTTATATGAAATGAAAGGCACAATGGACGATTATACACTGCAAGTAGAAGAAGTGTCAGGTATGGTTAAAATTGAGTTTAATCGTTTTGCTGAACTTTGGTTAGGAGAAAGAAATGAAGTTACAGTAGAAGGATTTGAAATGAATGAAGCGGGAGAAAAAGTTTCCATTCATAAAACAGTAGATAAAAGTCATTTTGTACCGCATGAGCTTTCATATTATGAGAGCATTATTACGCTAATTAGGGAGAGTGTAGATTTACACTGAAGAAAAAGCACTCATATCGAGCGCTTTTTCTTTTTTAAACAAGTGCTATTATGTAAAACGGAGGTGTATAATCAGTAGTTAGTTTGAAGAATGACCCGCATAATCACATAAGTGGTACTACATATATCATTATAAAATCTAAAACATCAATCCCATAATAAGCGTACTATAATACTTACCATTTATATACGTATCTTGTTCTAGTAATCCTTCTTCTTTAAAGCCGACCTTTTTATAAAGTTCTATTGCTCTATTATTGTCTTCTCTCGTTACAAGATGTATTTTCTTAGTTGTGCCATTTCCTCTTGCCCATTCAATAAGTTCTTCCATCAATATTTTGCCTAAACCAAATCCGCAGTGTTTTTCTGCAATCACGATTCCGAGCGTTCCTACATGTTTCGTTCGCTCTTTTGGACTGGAGGTAATAGAGGCGATACTGATGATCTCATCATCCAATGTTGCTAAAAATATAATTGAATTATTAGCTGCTTTAGTAGATTCTATAAAGTTTTCATAATCATGTAGAGGTTTACTGAACTCATTTTTTCCGAACGAAAGAAAATCAGTCTCCCCGCCGACTATATTATAAAAATTGATCATAGACTGAGCATCTTCTTGTGTAGCTTCTCTGATTATCACTTCTTTTCCATTTCTCAAACACATTTTTTTCATATGTCTCAACTTCTTTCCATTTTAATTTTCCAGCATACAAGTCACTGCTATACAAAACACAACATGCCGGCAACTTGCTGTCTCCCTTTGTTTTAAACCTCGCATGTGGTAGGAATAGGTCCTGACCGCTACTATGCGCGGCCAGATGCTCTCGCCCTCCTAAAAAGAAAGGGGGTTTTACTTTGTATATATAGTTACGTTCATCATAATATTAACACTTGAATTTTTATAGCTTAATTTTAAATACGATCCCAAATTAACAAAAAAGCGAAGAATCATAATGATTCTTCGCTTTTTTGTTATAGAATACTAGGGTATCTTGCTAAATATGAGGTAAAATTCACTCTCTAATTTATTATAACACTGTAAATTATTTGAAATTTATGCAATTATGCATATCGTAATTATTGAATGTTATGTGTTTGTTATTTACGTTAAGAAACACACATAAAGTTTCTGATTTGTGAATATCGATAGCTTACTTTGCGGCGGCGGCCTGCTTGCCATGTATATCCCACTACTCCGCGTGTTCTTATTTCAGTAGGATAAAACCAAAAATCTCTTCCAAATGGCCCTTGTCCTTTTAAACCGATAAATCCCCATCTGCCTAAACAATGACACATTGCTGATCGTATTTGTCCCATTTGTATAGGAGAAGAAAATGCTGAAGGGGCTGCTGGTTGTTGTGCTGGCGGTGCCGATGTTGGAGCATCTTCAGCATCATCAGGACGATATACGTCATCATCGATTTCTCTTATGTCCTCGAATGATTGATAACCTGGAGTTTGCATAGGGTAATACTGTGGTTGATTATAATTTGCATACGGAAAATACATTGGTTGATTATTCATGAAAACATCACCTCATCTTTTTTTATCCACATTTACAATATTAGTATGTTGTGTGCTCCTTATATGAAGCTTATTCATAGCCTAAAAATCCTTTTATCTTCTTTATATATATTAACTTTTCGGCATGTAGGTCGCTGCTATGTAGAATCCAACATGATCGCTACTTGCTTTCTCCTTTTGCTTTAAACCTCGCATGTGACAGGAAAAGGTCCTGACCGCTCCTATGCACGGCTAGATGCTCTCATCCCCCTAAAAGGAAAGGGACTTTTGTGTCGTTTTATATATAAATAATTCATAAATCGTTTAAAAACTATTAAAAATTAATATGAAATCCTGCATATTTAATTCACTTTATTTAGATAATGTGTTATTTTGTTTCAGTTATATATTGATCTGGAGGAAAATTATGAAAAAGAAAATGAATAAAATTATGCTTGGAGTTAGTACAATGGCATTGTCGTTAGGGGCATTGCAAGTTGAAGTATCAGCGGAAGAAAAAGTACCTTACAATGTACTGCAAATGAAACCAGCAGGGATAGAGACGCCAACAGATGTAATTTCTCATTCCTCAAAAGCTGATGAAACATTATCATATGAAGAACGTTTAAAAGTAGGAGATTTTTCACAGAAGCCAGCCCCCGCTAAGGAAAGTGTGAAAGCGAAGCAGTCGCAGGAAAGCTATACTTTGGATGAGCTGAATAAAATGAGTGATGAGGAGTTAATTGATACACTAACGAATATTCGCAGCGGACAAATTAAAGGTTTATTTCAGTTTAACGAAGAAACAAAAGCTTTCTATAAAAATAAAGAGCGTATGCAAGTAATTATGAACGGATTAGAGAGACGAGGAAGTACGTTTACAAAAAATGATACAAAAGGAATTGATACATTTACTGAAGTGCTCCGTTCCGCTTTTTATGTCGGAGCTTATAATGAGGAATTAAGTTATTTAAAAGAGAGAAGCTTCAAGGATAAGTGTTTACCTGCACTGAAAGCAATTGCAAAGAATCCAAACTTTAAACTTGGTACAGCTGAGCAAGATTTAGTTGTAAATGCATACGGGGATTTAATGAGGAATGCTTCTAGTGACGTTGAAACGGTGCAATATGCAGCAAAAATTTTAAAACAGTATAATAATAACCTTTCTACATATGAAAATGACCGTAAGAAAGGAGAGGCTGTATACGCTTTGATGGGAGCTGTTGATGCCGGTATAGATACTGATTGGCGCCTTTCGGGTAAAGAGCCAAATGAGACAATGTGGTATGGAAAGATTGATAGTTTTATAAATGAAGTCAATAAAATGGCGCTTATACGCAATGTAACGGATAAAAATGGTTGGCTCATTAATAACGGTATTTACTATGCAGGACGTTTAGGGAAATTTCATAGTAATCCGAAGAAAGGGTTAGACGTTGTTACGCAAGCAATGGGGATGTATCCATATTTAGGAGAGCAATATTTTGGTGCAGCACAGCAGATTGCTACAAATTACGGCGGAGTAGATGCGAACGGAAAAACAGTAAATTTAGATCAAATTAAAGAAGAGGGAAAGAAGAAATTTTTACCTAACACGTATACATTTGATGACGGAGCAATTGTCTTTAAAACGGGAGATAAAGTGACAGAGGAAAAAATCCAAAGATTGTACTGGGCTGCGAAAGAAGTAAAGGCACAATATCACCGTGTAATTGGAAATGATAAAGCATTAGAACAAGGGAATGCGGATGATGTATTAACAATCGTGATTTATAATACGCCAGATGAATATAAATTTAACCAGCAATTGTACGGATATGAAACGAGTAATGGTGGTATTTATATCGAAAACGTAGGAACGTTCTTTACATATGAACGTACGCCGCAGCAAAGTATTTATAGTTTAGAAGAATTATTCCGTCATGAATTTACACACTATTTGCAAGGAAGATATGAAGTGCCTGGATTATGGGGGCAAGGAGAATTACAGCAAAATGAACGTTTGACATGGTATGAAGAAGGAAATGCGGAATTTTTTGCGGGATCGACGCGTACGAATAATGTTATTCCGCGTAAAAGTGTTATAGGAGGTTTATCAAACGAACCAGCAAAACGCTATACAGCAGAACAAACATTATATGCAAAATACGGAACGTGGGATTTTTATAACTATTCCTTTGCATTGCAGTCTTATATGTATAATCATAAATTTGATACATTCGACAAAATACAAGATTTAATTCGTGCAAATGATGTGCAAGGTTATGATGCATACCGAGAAGAGTTAAGTAAAGATGCACAATTGAATAAAGAATATCAAACATATATGCAGCAATTAACTGATAATCAAGAAAAATTTACTGTACCACAAGTATCGGATGATTATGTAGTAAGTCATGCACAGAAGGCACTAACTGAAGTGCAGCAAGAAATTGTGGATGTTGCGAATGTAAAAGATGCAACGATTACAAAGCACAAGTCTCAATTCTTTAATACGTTTACAGTTGAAGGTACGTATACAGGCAATGTAACGAAAGGTGAATCTGAAGACTGGAAAACGATGAGTAAACAAGTGAACGAAGCATTAGAGAAGCTGTCACAAAAAGAGTGGAGCGGTTATAAAACAGTAACAGCGTACTTTGTAAATTATCGTGTAAATAATGAAAACCAGTTCCAATATGATATTGTTTTCCACGGCATTGCAACAGATGAAGGCGCAAATCAAGGAATGATTGTAAAGAGAGATAAGCCATATTACGGGGAAGCAAATAACGCAATTCAGTTTAAGAGCGATAGTTCAAAAGCTGAAGATCGAAAAATCGTTTCTTACCTTTGGGACTTTGGAGATGGGGAAACAAGCACAGAAGCAAATCCTACTCATGCGTATGAAAAAGAAGGAACGTATACGGCAACCGTAACAATGACAGATGATCAAGGAAAAGAAAGTAAAGAACAAATGACAGTTCATGTAGAGCGAACAAGAGAAACATATTACGGGGAAGAAAATAGCGCAATTCAGTTTAAGAGCGATAGTTCAAAAGCTGAAGATCGAAAAATCGTTTCTTACCTTTGGGACTTTGGAGATGGGAAAACAAGCACAGAAGCAAGTCCTACTCATGCATATGAAAAAGAAGGAACGTATACAGCAACCGTAACAATGACAGATGATCAAGGAAAAGAAAGTAAAGAACAAATGACAGTTAATGTAGATCGAATAGGAGAAACTGAAAAAGAACCAAATGATCGTCCTGAACAAGCGAATGTAATTCCATTTAATACGCTTCTCAAAGGTTCACTTGAGTCTGAAGATTCTAAGGATATTTATACATTTAACGTGTCATCACCAAAAGAAATGGATATTTTGGTCAAAAACAAAGATAACATCAACATGATGTGGGTACTTTTTCATGAATCAGATATGAAAAATTACGTTGCAGCCGAAAGACCTGATGGAAGCTCTGATGGAACTATACTTAAAGGAAAGTTTACTGCAAAACCAGGGAAGTATTATTTATATGTGTATGCCCCTGGTTTTGGAACTGGGACATATTCTGTTAAAGTAAAATAAAGATAGAAATAGAGATATTTCTTTATAGAAAGAAGTGAGAAGAAAGCAGATTATATTTGCTTTCTTCTTTTTTGCTATTTGTATACGTTAAAATTTAGAATAAACAAAAAGGATAGCTAGAGAAATAGTTTGTAGGAGACTCAGCAGTGAGAGTCTTCATTCACTGATTCAAAAATTGTTTCTTCCGAATAGTCGTTTCTGGTAAGGAATGCCCGCTTTTCATGATATTGAGATAGTTGTTTTTCTGTATTCATATGTATATTCCTCTTTTATGCATACGTAAAAAAACTAAAATTCAATGAGAAAAGTAGGAATTTCGCAAGTAAGAAGGAGTTACAGCATATGCCTCGAAACTTAATGAAGTAAAGTATCGGATATAGCGAGGGAAATATATGAAAAGATGGGGAATTGAATTACTACTGTTATGTGTCGTTATTATATGGGGCGTCAATTATACAATCGGAAAATACGGCCTTGTAGAATTAACCGCAATCCAATTTACAGCGATTCGCATGGTTACTGCGGCGCCGCTTGTATTATTGAGCGGTTGGCAAATTGTTCAGTTACCTTTTGCAATCGAGCACAGCAGTACATGGTTTTCGTTACTCTATTCCATTTTTCTTGTTACTGTATTTGGGCTTGTAATGTGGTACGTTGGGATTCAAAAAATTGGTGCATCTCATACGATGGTGTATATGTACATTACACCGTTTGTAGCAGTTTTATTTGCAGCAATATGGGCAAGAGAGCAATTATCTTTACAACAATTGATTGGCGGATTCGTTATTTTCATTGGTTTATGGTTTGTAAAGTCAGAGAAACAGTTACTTGTAAAAGAAAATATATCAAAATAAGAAAGCAGAGTAGATCTGCTTTTTTATTTTGATGCTGTTGAAAAACAAACCCGTCCAGTGAAATTGCTAGTAGATTTTCACAGCTACCTTTTGCCTCTAAGATTGTATATAAATCCATTTTAATTTTTTAGCTGTTATGAAGAACAAAACATGACCGCTTCTATGCATGGCCAGATGCTCTCGTCCGCCTAAAAGAAAAGGGGTTTATGTCAGGTTTTTAATTTGGATTTATATATAAACAAATAGAAAATTGATTATGCTTAACAAAATCATACAACTTAAGTAAATATTATTTGTTTCTTGAATGGTCTTGGATTTGATATTTCAAAGAAAGAATCTGCAAATTTTAAGTCTTCTCTACCAAACTCCATGTCTTCACCAATAATAAATGTTAAAGGCAACATGTTATCCACTAAAGTACGACCATAGTTTTGTCATGTTTCTCTTAACGTTTGCTTGTTCGTTGTAGTCTCCCTTTCACTTATTTACTCTTACTGTTTCTAGTATCGTATATAGACTTACATACGAATACTAGAAACATACTTATAATACTTAGTAATGGTCTATCTACAATAAAGAAGAACGCCCCTACTGTTAACATAATTATTAATTGTAACATCGTCTTACTGCATGTCATTGATTGCAATGAATCCGAAATAGAAAAATCCGAAGATTAATACCCCTAGCCCCATTTGAAGGATAATCGGTTTCCAACTGAAATCGTCTCCCTTTTCTGCTTTCTGTCTCTTAATATAAAATACGAATATAATAGCTGAAATGATAATTAATAACATTTTTCCTGTCTCCTTTTATATTTTATTTGTTGCTCCAAGGTAAGCTAAACATATCGCCATTCATATACAACCAATACATACGTATAAAAGACTTTTTAAGTCTGCGGGTTTACGGTATCTAAATATAGCTATAATAATCGAACCTAGTAAACCTAAACACATCATAAATATGTACATATGTTTATAACCTTTCTTTTAGTTTTAATATTGGCTTACTTTGTAAAATGCTAACACTATTAGAGCAAGTCCGACAACCAGCATTACCCTTGCTATTGCTTTTATTGAGTTGTTTGACTTCCCTTGCTCATCGTTTTGTGCTTTCTTCTTTTGTAACACTATTGCTAAAATAACGATTATTGGAACTAATATTTTTATCATGCTTGTTGTCTCCCTATACTAACTTTAGGTATTTGTCTATAACTCTAAAGCATAGAGCAAATACCCCTTTGCATCTTATTAAATACACGGACTGTTTGGGTTACTTTGTTTTATAAGTTTCAACTAACCATTTTGGTGCTTGAAATACGACTTGAGTTTTACGACCTGCGTAAGCATCATTTACCTGTACAATTAGCTTGTCCTTCTGTAACCTAATACCTGTAATTAAGTCTTTTACTGTATTTACTCCGATAAAATCGAAATTGCATCTTTCGAATGTTTCTAAGTTTAACAAGATTAATCTACCGGAACCGAAGTTTGAAGGTTTCATGTGGTAGGGCGTAGCTAGGAATTTTAAGACGCCTACTATAAAAAATAGTGCAATAAGAATGAAAATGGTTACTAAAAGTATAAGCATATGAAAAGGATTTTGCTTGACTTTGAATTTCATGTATATCCACCTCGGTATCTTCGGTACATAAAATAATTATAATACAATAATTACCAGATAAAATATGCATAATTGCATATTTTATCTTTTTGTTAATAATGTAAAATTTTTAATGTATTCTCATTTTTTTCTATAAAATAAATGGAAAGAAAGGTCTTGATCACATGTTAGGAATCAAAGTTACAAAAACAGACGAAGAATTAATGATTGAATGGCAACTAGCAAAAATTTCTATTCCGCTAAAGGAAATTATTGAGGTCACTGAAGATGACACTTATGGTGGAGAAGAAGCGAGTGCGATTCGAATCGGAACGCCATATGGGACAACAGATCGAATTTTAATTCGGACTACAAAACAGAAATATTTGTTGTTTACTACAAATAAAACTTCAATTTTGAATGCGATACATTCAGCTTAAGATATCCGCCGAAATTCGAAATCGAACAATATCAAAAATAGTTTATTTTAAAAGCCCTTGGAAAGCGTCCCAAGGGCTATAGTTTATTTTATATAAAAAGTGGAACGAATTGATAATAAGAAACAATGCCGACTATTGACCCAAGGCACATGCCAACGAGTACATCAGATGGATAATGCAGGCCGAGATAAATACGTGAAATACCTACACTAATTGCAATAGGAAGTAGCAAGAATGTCATGTACGGTTCATATAATAAAAAAGGGATGATAACAGAAAAGATAGCAGTTGTGTGCCCAGATGGAAAAGAATGATCCACTAATGGATTCGTTGGATATTTTGCGTTATGAATGGTTAAATAAGGACGTTTTCGCGGATAAAACTTTTTTAAAACTTGTACAGGAATATGACTAATCGCAAGGGAAATGGCGCTTGCAATTGCTATGCCGCGTAAAGATCCGTTTGTAATAATAAGTAAGAATGCGATGAGGGAGATTGTAAAAGTTGCACCGCCCATGTGAGTAATGGTGCGAAAAAAGATATTTAATGTTTTACGTTCAAAATAGCGATTAATTCCTTTGAAGATGTAGCACTCTATCTTATATAAGGAGCTGATGGTTTTCATCAAACTTCTCCTCCTCATTACATATATTTGAAGTATCATTGTTATTTTAATGAAATTTTATTGAGGGAATACTAAGATTTTGTAAAAAAAATGTAGAGTTTTACGAAAAAAAGGCTGCCATGTAAGGTGGCAGCTAAAAAAAATTATTTTATTTGCAAACTTTTATAATATTGTCCTTTTTCGACGTATTGACCGCGAATGCGAGCCATATCTTCCCGGTCTTCTTCTGTTAGTTCACGAATTACTTTGGCTGGGCGACCGAATGCAAGTGTATTTGGCGGGATTTTCTTTCCTTGCGGTACTAAACTGCCAGCGCCAATAAATGCACCTTCACCAATTTCAGCTCCGTCTAAAATAATAGAACCCATACCGATTAAAGCATCTTTTTTCACTGTACAACTATGTAAAATGACTTGATGTCCAATTGTGACATCATCTTCTAAAATAAGCGGATACTTTGGACTTTGATGAAGCGTACATTGATCTTGTATATTAGTCCGGTCTCCGATAATCGTTGGGGAAACATCCCCGCGGATGACAGTATTAAACCAGATGCTTGATTCTTCACCAATTGTAACATCACCTGTAATTGTGACATAGTCAGCGATGAATGCGCTATCAGCAATTTTCGGATTTTTGTCTTTGTAAGGATAAATCATATGAGTAACCTTCCTCTCCTAGAAACTAATATTAGTGTAGCAAATTATGAAATAGAGTGAAATGGAGGAATTTTATGTGGAATTATGAAGCAGAAGAGGCGAAAGGTGTTATAGTTATAGTACATGGTGCAATGGAGCATCATGGCCGATACGAAGCACTTGCAGACATGTGGCGCTATCTTGGCTTTCATGTTGTGATGGGAGATTTACCAGCACACGGAACAACTTCAAGAAATAGAGGACATATTACGTCATTTGATGAATACATAGAAGAAGTAAAGACATGGATTAAAGAAGCGAAAAAATATTACTTACCCCTTTTTCTATATGGACATAGTATGGGGGGATTAATCGTCATTCGCGTACTGCAAGAAACGAAAATGGATGTGCAAGGCGTAATCTTGACTTCGCCATGTTTAGGAGTGTTATCATCGCCGAGACTTCCGCTTCGTACGATTGCAAAAGTGCTAAATGTTGTGGCGCCGAAAATGCAATTTCATTCCAATATTACAGTGGAAATGGCGACGCGCAACCATGAAATTCGCGATGCGATGGAAAATGATTCATTGTTCTTGCGCAAAGTATCGGTTCGTTGGTATAGTGAGTTAATTAAAGCGATAGAAGTTGCACATGAAAAACGACATGAATTTCCGGACGTACCACTCTTGCTAATGCAGGCATGTGAGGATAAACTTGTAGATAAAACACGTGTATGCAACTGGTTTGATAACCTGAAAATTAGTGACAAATCATATAAGGAATGGCCGGATTGTTATCATGAGCTGTTTAATGAGTATGAAAAAGATGAAGTTTTTGCATATGCCAAATCATTTGTAGAAACACATGTAATGAAGAAAACAGAAATAAATAATTGAACAGTATACAGAACGTATTAGACCATATTCATTTAGAGGAGATGAAGAAAGAAGTGAAAGTACCGAGTAACCCCATAACGCTCATGGCGAAAGTATACCGAGATGTGTTTCCGGTCGTACACCATGAGCTCGCAATGTGGAAAGAACGCGCCTACCATATTCCGAATGATGAGCTCCATAATCAAGCGTTAGCAAGTATTGAGCATAAAACATTTCACTGTGAAGGCGGCGGCATTTTAGCGCTGCTTGCCGATGAACACCGTGAGGAATGCATTCGCTTCATTGTAGCATATCAAACAATTAGTGATTATTTGGATAATTTATGCGACCGTAGCACATCACTTGATCCGAATGATTTTGCAGCGCTTCATGAGTCAATGCTTGCGGCACTAACACCAGGGAGTGAAGGAAGCAACTATTATCGTTACCGTGATGATCAAGATGATGGTGGTTATTTAGATGAACTTGTAACAACTTGTCAAGAAGTGCTTGAAAAGACGAAGCACTATAACAAGATTGCACCAATTCTTCATGAACTTGCTTGTTATTACTGTGATTTGCAAATTCATAAACATGTCAAGCTAGAAGAAAGAGAAGAACGCTTAAAAACTTGGTTTGCAGCACATCGTGAGAAAGTCCCGCCAATGAGCTGGTTTGAATTTTCTGCCTGTGCAGGTTCAACGCTCGGTATTTTCTGTCTTGTAGCGTATGCATTCCATGATGAATTAACAGACGATGATATTATGAAAATTAGACAAGGTTATTTTCCTTATGTACAAGGATTACATATTTTACTTGATTACTTTATTGACCAAGAAGAAGACCGTATTGGCGGAGATTTAAATTTTTGTAGTTATTATGAAAATAAAGAAGCAACTCTTGAGAGATTGCAACATTTTGTAATAGAAGCAGAAAAAAGTTTAGAACAATTGCCGCATATGAAATTCCATCGCCTCATAAGCCGCGGACTGCTCGGGATTTATCTATCAGACGAGAAAGTATCGCAGCAAAAAGAAATGCAGTACATGGCACGGCGCATTGTGAAATATGGAGGCTTTACTTCACGCTTTTTCTATTGGAATGGAAAGATGTATCGAAAGAAGATGGCGCAGTGATAAAAACGAGCTGTATCCTACAGAAGGTAGGATGCAGCTCGTTTTTTTATGTTCATACATAAAAGGATCATTCCGATGCTGATCATCTCTTCCTAGTTCCTCATGAATGGTTTGGTTATCTGATTTATTTGGGGCTTCGGATTTATATTTTCGCTGTAAGAAAAAACCTACACTAATAAGCAAAATGCAAATAGACCAAAATATGATACCGAAGATTGTCATGTATTCACCTCCTTTTTCTATTATATGGTAAAATATAAATACGGAGGTGCTCAGATGAAAAAAATTTTAAAAAGGTTATATGATAATATCGAAGTTTCGTTATTAGTATGCCTTTCTATTTCATTTGTACTTGGCATCTATAATATGCTGATAAAAGCAGGTGGCCCAACAACTGTAGACTACATCGTGCAGGCGGTATTAGCGGTCGTTATTATTGTGGATATTTGGTTCTTAAAACATCAGGAAGAAATGAATTAAGGAGCGCTCATACTTTTTGTATGGAGGCTCCTTTTTGGTTGTATTCATGTTGAGTTTTGTCGGAGAATCTTTATATTGTGTCGAATCGCCGATATATTTCAAAAATCGCCGATATATGATGAGAAACGGTCGATATATTGGAAAAATCGCCGATATATCGATGAGACATTAATCTATCAAAACAGAACGGCAATATTGAATACACTGTTCTGTGGAGCGAATTAGTTCTTGATCTCCCTTTTTTACTCGAATTTGTAACGCTTTTTGAAAATAAGTTAAAGCTGTAGAAATATTTCCTTCATCGATTTTGCATTTTCCGTAATGCTGATAGAAAAAGTCCTCATACGTAGTTAACTCATTTTGCTGTAATAGGTGTAAAAGTTCATTGAAAATTTTATGTGCTTCTTCAAAGTTTCTTTCCCAGTGATAAACGTGGGCAAGGCGGAGCTTATTAATAAAAAGTCCTCGTATATGCTGGGAAGTTTCATATTGTTCGATAGCTTGCCGTAAATAGAATTTACTTTCAGATAGATTTCCTGCGATACGTTCATAGGTCCCGATTAGACCGCATTGTTTTGCATAGGATATACCTGAAGTAGTTAAATTTGTTTTCAAAAATGCAATACCTTGTTTCATCTGTTCAAGAGATATAGGCTGTTCACGGAGGTTTTCATCAAATGTATAGCCCATTTCGAATGGGATATGTTTCATTTTGTGCATGTCTCCTTTTGAAGAGATAAATATTTGCTTACAACTGCTTTGGCAAGACATGTAGAGGAATCTACAATGTGAAAATGATTTTGCGATGTCTCTATTACGACATTCAAATCTGTACACGCGATGACAACAGCATCGACAGTTTCAGCTAATTCTAAGCATAGTGTATTCCACAAGTTACTTGCTTCGGTTGTTTGTCCGATTTTTATTTTATGAATCATTTGATTTATAGCAGTTTGCCAGCTATCTTTTTGGATATAATCGATACCACGTTTTACAAATCCTTCTTGGTATATACCGGATTGAACGGTTGAATCAGTTGCTAAAAGAGATACTTTTTTAATGTGAGGAGGAATTTCCTTTAGCGTTTCATCCACCATATTTAATACTGGAATTGAGAGGGATGCCTGCAGTTGAGCAAAATAAAGATGTGCCGTATTACATGGCATAGCAATAAACTCGACACCCGTACTTTCTAGTTTTTGTGCCCCGTTTATAATTGCTTTTTCCATCTCTTCATGATTAATGGCTTTATCGATATAAAACGGTGTTGGACATGAGTAAATCATCATATGAGGAAAGTCCATGTCATCTTTCGCTCCGTAAATTTCTTGGCATTGTTTTACTACGTTATCAACGAATGGCCCGGTAGATTTTGGTCCCATTCCTGCTAGTATTCCAATCATTGTTGTTCATCCCCTTTATTTTAATTCGGATATAGAAATTCTTGTTTCGAGTTAGAGAATCCTTCTTAGACAAAAAAATACGTGCAGTATGCACGTATTTTTGTAGGTGTATTTATGTTGTAATTTGTCGAAGGATCTTTATCTGGTGTCGAATCGCCGATATATGATGAAAATCGGTCGATATATCGAGAAAACCGCCGATATATTGGCCTGGCACCTTATCTTTTCTCAATCGCCACAATAAATGGCGGGTTATTTTGCTGGTTCATGAATCCGTATCGCAGTACGTGAGCTTGTTTTTGATCAAGCTCTGCGGCGAATTGTAAGACGGCATCGCGTTCTATTTGTCCTTCAGGATGTCCGTGATAAATGACAAGGACGATGATTCCTTCTGGGGCCATAACTTCTAGTAACTGCTCTATGGCAGAAAGAGTCGAATTTGGCTTTGTGACGATACTTTTATCACCGCCGGGAAGGTAGCCTAAGTTAAAGATCGCTCCGGTTACTTTTCCTTTAGCTTCTTCTGGTAATACCGCTGTTAATGTATCGTGGCTATTGTGAATAAGAACAGCGCGCTCGTTTAAGCCTTTTTCTTGTAGTAGTGCGCTTGAATTGGTAATGGCTTCTTCTTGAATATCGAAGCCAAATACTTTTCCGTTTTCGCCGACAAGCTCTGCTAAAAAGCACGTATCATGACCATTTCCGAGTGTTGCATCAACGGCGTAATCTCCTTCTTTCACCGCTCGTTCTAGCAGCGTGCGGGCAAAAGGTAATATGCGTTCTAATTTCATGTAGGCTTCACCTCATTTGCATATTTACCTTGCCAACTGCCGCGGCGTACAAATTCAGCATCGATTGCATTTAATACTTCCCACTTGTTCAAGCTCCACATCGGACCGATCATTAAGTCGGGCGGACCGTCACCTGTGATGCGGTGTACGATGACATCTGATGGAATGATTTCAAGCTGATCAACAACGAGATTTACGTAATCTTCAAGAGACATAAATTGTAGTTGTCCTTTTTCATATTGCTTTACCATAGGTGTTCCTTTTAATAAGTGGAGCAAATGAATTTTGATTCCTTGAATATCAAGTTTTGCGACTTCGCGCGCTGTTTCCATCATCATGTCATAGTCTTCAAGCGGGAGACCGTTAATGATATGTGAGCACACGTTAATGTTATGCTTACGAAGTTTATTTATCCCTTCTACATAGGAAGGATAATCGTGAGCACGGTTAATGAGAAGTGCGGTACGTTCATGTACAGTTTGTAAGCCAAGCTCGACCCAAAGGTACGTCCGTTTATTTAAATCAGCTAAATATTCGACAACATCATCAGGTAAGCAGTCTGGCCTTGTAGCGATTGAAAGACCGACAACGCCTTCTTCCTGTAAAAGCGGTTCGAATTTTTCTTTTAACACTTCAACTGGAGCGTGTGTATTCGTATAAGCTTGGAAATAGGCAATACACTTACCATCTTTCCATTTCGTATGCATCTTTTCTTTCATTTCATGATATTGCGTAACAACATCATCACGGCGGTCACCAGCAAAGTCTCCAGAACCAGCTGCGCTGCAAAATGTACAGCCACCGTACGCAACTGTGCCATCACGGTTTGGGCAGTCAAATCCAGCATCTAAGGAAACCTTAAAGATTTTCTCACCGAAATGCCCACGCAGATGGTAGTTCCACGTATGGTAACGTTTATTGTCATTTGAATATGGGAAAGGATTTTGAACTTTCATGTTATTCCTCCTCAATGATATGAGCAAAAATCATTATAACATACTCATAAGGTTCATATAGAACGGACAAGCTAAAGGAGAAATATAGGCAAGGAGGAACAATCATGGCAGAGCGTGAATCACTAGAAGTATGTATTCAAAATGCACAAAAAGCAATGGAATATGCAAAAGAACAATTAGAAATTGGTATGAGACAAGAACATTACAATACGATGGAATATTCTGATGCACAGCTTCAATTAGAACAATCTTACAATGAGATGCAAACGATGCAGCACTACGCAAATGATGAACAACGTGAACAGCTGAACCGTGCACGTATGGCAATACGACAATTACAACACCAAATGATTATTACACCGCATTAATAAGGAGCGATAAAAATGGCAACGCGTTCAGATCAAAATAACCCAGAGCAAAAAACACAAAATGGACATAACGCTGAGTTTTCTAACGAATTAGACCCAGTCGTACAAGCAAAGCAAAACAATCGTAAAAAAGGACAACCGCAAAAATCAAAGCAGTCTGAGTAAGCCAGGTCGAAATATGACCTGGTTTTATTTCTTATGGTAATACGTGGTATGTTTTATATAGAGAGAAATATTAACATGCTTGAGGTTTTCTAAAACACGATAGGGAAAAATAAGGGGGAGGAATTAGAGATGAGAAATACTATGGAGACAAGAGCTAATAATGTACAGGAGAAACTCAATGTATTTGGAAGTAAATCTTTTTCACAACCAGTTATTGTTGAAAGTGTTAGTGTGAAAGGTGTTGCATCTTTTAAAAAGGATGTACAGGCTAATGAATTTAGTATAATCGGGGACTGTACAATTCGGGGAAGTTTAATTGCTAAAAGTTTTAGTAATTCTGGTGCATGCAAGATTGAAGGATTATCTCAAATTAACGAAATAAAAAACACTGGTAGTTGTAAATTAGGAAAAATACAGGCAAGTCATATACACTCATCGGGTACTTTATCGATAAAGGAAGATGTGTGTGCCGAAACATTTACAGTGCAAGGGGCTGTTCGAGTAAATGGAAATTTACAAGCAAAAAAGATTGAAATAGGATTTATAGCACCTAGTGAATTGCAAAATGTTGAAGGGGATATAATCAAGTTAGCACCATCTCGTAAATTTATATCTCTTACAAGTTTCATCCCGGGTATAAAGAAAAGAATGGCTTGTAAAACGATAAAAGGAAACGACATCACTTTAAGTAAAACAGATGCATCAATTGTGTCGGGTCGTCATATAAAGATCGGTCCAGATTGTAAAGTGGATGAAGTTGAATATAGCGATACATTAAATGTAGATCCAAGTGCGAGCGTTGGAAAAATCACACGGTTGTCATGCAACTTGATTACATGACATGAAAATAGATAAATTCAAATTAAAAAATTGACATAAAAGCATTCTTTTTAGGCGGTCAAGAGCATCTGGCCGTGCATAAAGCGGTCAGGGCCTTTTCCTGCCACATGCAAGGTTTAAAACAAAGGGAGAAAGCAAGTAGCGGCCATGTTGTGTTCTGCATAGCAGTGACTTATATGTCGGAAAAATAAAGTGTGTTTATATACATATATTAAATTAATAAATGGCTCCATATGTTACGTGTAAACGTGTAACATATGGAGCCATTTTCTTATATGACAAAAATGTAAGACAAATGTAAGTTTAATCTATGGTAGGTAATGCTTGAAAGGAGCAAAATAGAAACAGGAAAACAAAGTACAGGAGGATTTATATGAAAACACCAGTTGTAGACGTGAAAAATGTTCAAAAAGTATACGGTAAAAAAGGTGAGAGCCAATCACATGCATTAAAAGGCGTATCATTCTCCATTCAAGAAGGTGAATTTGTTGGGATTATGGGACCATCGGGTTCTGGGAAAACAACATTATTAAATGTTATTTCAACATTAGATAAGGCGACGGACGGCATTGTTGAAATTGCAGGTATAGATATTACAAAAATGAAGCAAGGGGAATTATCTGATTTCCGTTCACAAAAACTAGGCTTCATTTTCCAAGACTTTAATTTACTAGAGAACTTATCAATTTATGAAAATATTGCATTGCCTCTTTCACTGCAAGGCGTTCCTTCAAGAAAAATTGGACCGAAAGTAGAGAAGGTAGCGGAAATGCTAGGAATTTCAGAGATACTTCAAAAATATCCATCTGAAGTATCTGGGGGACAAAAGCAACGTTCAGCAGCGGCACGTGCACTTGTACATGAACCAGCCATTATTTTAGGAGACGAGCCAACAGGAGCACTAGATTCTAAAAACGCAACAAGTTTGTTAGATGCGATGACAAGCTTAAATGAAGAACAAGGTGTTTCTATTATGATGGTTACACATGATCCGTATAGTGCAAGTTATTGCCGACGTATTTTATTTATCCAAGATGGTGAGTTATATAAAGAAATTCATCGTAATGGTACACGTGAAGAATTTTATAAAGAAATTTTAGATGTGCTGGCAGATTTAGGCACACAAAAAGCGTAAGGAAGGAGAGGTAGGCATGTTATTTAAGCTTTCCATGTCAGGACTGAAAAGTAAGCTGAAAGACTATATCGTCTTACTAACCGGTCTTGTAATGTCAATTTCTATTTTTTATATGTTCCAAACGCTTGCACTGAATAAAGCGTTTCTTGAATCTAATTCCGTTATTGCAGCAATCGGATTTGTCTTTCAAGCTGGTTCATTCTTATTAGCCATTATAACGTTCTTCTATATTTTATATGCGAACTCGTTTTTATTATCTCTTCGTCAAAAAGAGTTTGGTATGTATATGATGTTAGGAGCAAAAAAGCATAAGATTACATTGCTTATGTTTATAGAAACAATCGTAATTGGGCTCGCGTCTCTTGTAATCGGGATTGCAGTTGGTGTAGGGCTTGCACAAGGTATCGGTCAGTTACTTATGAAGCAGCTGGAGTTTCCTGCAGGTGGTTATCAAGCATTTTATGTTTCGTCAATGACTGTTACTTGTATTTTCTTCTTTACACTATTTGTGTTATCTGCAATTTTGAATAGTATTAAATTATCACGTATTTCCGTATTGCAGCTTGTGCATGCAGAAGCGCAAGCTGAGCGCGTTACTGTAAAAGGAAAAATGACTGTTGTTGTTGCATTTCTTGCACTAATCTTATTAGCAATTGGTTATGCTTCTATGATTTATATGGAAAAATTACAACAAGTGGGTATCATCATTGCATTGATTACAACAACAGCTGGAACGTATATGTTGTTTGCTTCTGTCCTTCCACTTGTAATCAAAAAGCTGAAAAGTAATAAAAAGCGAAGCGAAAAAGGGCTTAATGCCTTTACATTTGCACAGCTAAACTTTCGTATTAACAGCTTAACGAAAGTACTAGCAACAGTAGCAATGTTAGTAGCACTTGGTGCAGGGGCTATTTCTGGCGGTATGGCTTTTAAAAATAACATCATGATGCAAGTGGATGGTTTTGTAATCTATGATTCGGTCATTCATAACCCAACAGCAGAAGAAAAGAAAATTTTAGATGGTATTACATTCAATGAAAAAAACGAATATCGTTATAAAGTCGATGATAAATTTGTTTATTATTTAAAAGAAGATTTAGAGAAACATCCCCCATTAATACATGATGGTGTAGGAAAAGAGAGCTTTGGTAAATTCAAACGTGCTTCAGGAGATCTTCCTGTAGGTGCTGTTTCAAAAGGTAATCAAGAAAAAGCAGTGGTAATCCCAAAAGAATGGGACGATGCGTTAAGAAGTATTCAGCCATTTCATTTATACCGCAATCAAGCGATTAAAATTGTAGATCAGAAGATGTACAATGAAGTAAAAGGAAATGAGGGCATTGCCTTCATTGGAAAAACGGATGATTTTATTGCACACAAAAATGAGTGGAAAAAACTTGATGAGTTGCAGCTAAAGAAACATAAAGATGTAAAAGCAGATGATTTAGCAACGAAATATGCGATGTATACTGGATTTTACGGTATTGCGAGCGGAACTGTATTTATGGGCTTCTTCCTAGGAATTGCGTTCCTAGCAATGATGGCAAGTTGCTTAATGTTTAAGATTCTTTCTGGAGCTTCAAAAGATATTACACGTTATAACATGCTACGGAAAATTGGTGTACGCCGTGAGTTATTAACGAAGTCGATTTATAAAGAATTGTTCTTAGTATTCTTATTCCCAGCGATTATCGGGATTGTACACGTATTGATTGGAATGAATATTTTCAGCTTCATCTTACTTGATCCGTACTTCCGCATTTGGCTTCCAATTGTCATTTTCGTAGTCATTTATACGATTTATTATCTTATTACAGTTCAATTGTATAAAGGAATTGTTCTTCCGAAAGAGGAATAGGATTTAGGAAATACCGAGCGGTTGGTGCTCGGTATTTTTTTATCCCGCATTAACGGGCAGTAATACTCCCACCTCAAAATTTGGCGAAAGCAAAGAAGTTAGGTAGGAGATAAACTGCCCGTAAAAGCCCGATTGGTTCAACTAATAATCAGTGGGGGATGAAAAAACCCTCACTGATTAAAGTTTCACTTTATATCCATAACTGTTATAAAGGCTTGTTGTGTTACGATTACACAAGGGGGTATAGAAAATGAATAAGAAAAAAATAGGCATATTTATTTTAGGATTATTATTTATATTCGTTCCTTTATTTATATATATCTTTTTAATAGATCATGAAGATAAAGTAGCGCTAACACCTGATATGATATTGGGGGGATGATTACAGATAGTGGGAAAGATGCGAGAGATGTATTTCAAAAGTTAACGAGTTCAAAAAAAGTGGTGACACAAAAAGAATTTTTTATGAAGAGATTTTTTGAACAATCTTCGCACCGTAAAATTGATTTTGTGTTAGATGACGGGAAAAGAATTACATTTAATATAGTATCGTTTAGCGTTGAACCATACTATGCTGAAGCATATGTTCAATGTGTTGGAAACAAAACGATTTATCACTTAAATAAAGAAGATGCAACCGATATAGGAATGCAATTTATGAATTGATAATTTGCTAACTTTAAAAAGCACTTGTGAAATTTTTAAAAGTGCTTTTTTTAATGAACAAGGATTTTATACACAAATCCCCCATATCAAGAAGGGTAGCTTGATATGGGGGACGCTAAAAAGAAAGAGTAGGAGAAACACAAGCATGGAAGTGAACAGTAAAACGGTCAGAAAAACTTAATTTTCGGAAAACTATAAAGCTGAAGGGTTTTTTCATTTTACTCTTTCTTTATGATATGAGTGTATCATTAAAAAGAAAATGAATCAACGAAAAAAAGACAATATTCTCATTAATTCGACATTTTTCGATAATTTGACACATTTCATTCCAATAGAATCATTTTCTTTAGAATGTGAGTGGGATTATGTCAAAAAAATTATACATGACTAAATTATGAGTGTATAAATTTTTTGATGATTCTGTTTAAAATGTGTCTATTTTGTGAAAATACATATTGGCACAGTTCTTGCTTGTATGAAATGTGGAAGGAGGGGGATTTAGCAGTAGCTATAATAAGAGAATGCTTATTGAAAATACAGGCCGCTGATTCTACGGACATAACTGGGGGAAGCTGTTTTTAATAGAGAGATATATAAAATTTTTAGACTAAAAATTCAGAATTTTCACTATTTTATAAAAAAGGAGAAAATAGCATGGTAAAATACTCAAAGGTTTATAAACTGATGCTTGGTGTGGGACTTGTTACGATGTCATGTAATGGCCTGCAAATTCAAGCAGAGACAAAAGAAAAAAATACGAAGAATGTATTACAAATGGAGCCGGTAGGAATACAGAAATCCGTTGATGAATTAGCGCACTCATCGAACGTGCAAGAAAATGGCTCTTTTACAAAACGGTTAAAGTTAGCTGATTTATCGCAGCGTCCATTAGTGCCAAACGAGAATGCTAAACAGTTAGCTGAAGAAAAAAAATATTCGATGGCTGAATTGAATCAATTAAGCAATAAACAATTAACCGATCTTCTTGTTACGATTAAGTGGTATCAAATTCCAGAATTATTTCAGTTTACGAATGATAGTTTGAAGTTTTATCAAGATGATAGCCGGATGCAAGCAATCATTGATAAACTAGTAGAACAAGGACAAGCTTATACGAAAGATGATTCAAAAGGAATTGAGACATTAGGAGAAACTCTACGTGCGGCATTTTATTTAGGTTTTTATCATGATGAATTAAGTAAACTAAATGAGCGTAGCTATCATGATAAATGTTTACCAGCTTTAAAATCGATTGCAAGAAATCCAAATTTTAAACTTGGTACGTCGGAACAAAACAAAGTTATTTCATTGTATGGAAAGCTGATTGGAAACGCATCAGCTGATGCTGAAGTTATTCAATATGCAGGTGGAATCTTCAAACAATATAACGATAATCTTGCAACTTTCATTGAAGACATAACAAAAGGAAATGCTGTATATGAATTGCTGAAAGGAATTGATTATGAAGTTCAGTCGTATATGTATACTACGGGCAAGGAACCAAAAGATACGATGTGGTATCGAAACATTGATAGTTTTATTAATGAAATCAATCGTTTTGCATTAATTGGTACGGTAACAGATAAAAACGGATGGTTAATTAATAACGGAATTTACTATGCTGGCCGATTTGGCAAGCTCCATAGTACACCAACAAAAGGACAGCAAGTTGTTACAGAAGCGATGCGGATTTATCCATATTTAGGGGAGCAATATTTTGTTGCGGCAGATCAAATTACTACAAATTACGGCGGAGTAGATGCGAACGGAAAAACAATCAATTTAGATCAAATTCGAGAAGATGGTAAAAAGAAATACTTACCGAAAACGTATACATTTGATGACGGAGCAATCGTCTTGAAAGCGGGAGATAAAGTTAGCGAAGACAAAGTTAAACGCTTATACTGGGCGGCAAAAGAAGTGCGATCTCAATTTTATCGTACAGTTGGTAGTGATAAGCCGCTCGAAAGTGGACATGCTGATGATGTGTTAACAATGGTCATCTACAATAGTCCGGAAGAATATCAATTTAACCGTCAATTGTATGGTTATGAAACGAATAATGGTGGTATTTACATTGAAGGAATCGGAACGTTCTTTACATATGAACGTACACCACAGCAAAGTATTTATAGTTTAGAAGAATTATTCCGTCATGAATTTACACACTATTTACAGGGAAGATACGAAGTTCCTGGACTATGGGGACAAGGAGACTTGTATCAAAATGAACGTCTGACTTGGTATGAAGAAGGGAATGCGGAGTTCTTTGCAGGATCAACACGATTAGATAGCGTTGTACCGCGAAAAAGTATAATTGGCGGATTATCTAATGATCCAGCAAAACGATACACGGCAGAGCAAACATTAAATGCAAAATACGGAACGTGGGATTTTTATAACTATTCATTTGCATTGCAGTCTTATATGTATAATAACCGCCCTGAGATGTTCGATAAAATACATGATTTAATTCGTGCAAATGATGTCCCAGGTTACGATGCATACCGCTCTGCATTAAGTAAAGATAATCAATTAAATGCAGACTATCAATCTTATATGCAAATGCTGATTAATAATCGTGATAAGTATACAATTCCGCAAGTATCAGATGATTATTTAGCACAGCATCCTCAGAAAGCGCTTTCATATGTTACTGCAGATATTACAAATGAAGCGAAGTTAAAAGATGTGAAGGTGACAAAGAATAAATCACAATTCTTTAATACATTTACACTACAAGGAACATATACAGGAAGTGCGTCAAAAGGAGAAACTGAGGACTGGAAAGCGATGAATCAAGCAACGAATGATATGCTAAAACATCTTTCCGAAAAAGAGTGGAGCGGATACAAAACATTGACTGCTTATTTCGTGAATCACCGCGTGAATAGCGCTGGACAAGTTGAATATGATGTTGTGTTTAGCGGCGTGAATACGGAAGAGGATCCTACTGTAGAAAAAGAACCGAATAATGAATTTAATACAGCAAATCCGCTATCTCTGAACATGTTATTACGAGGAAGCCTAAGTGATCAAGATCAAGTTGACCGGTTTGTTATTGATGTAAAGGATCCGAAAGATTTACAGATTACCGTTACGAATGAACAAAACATTGGACTGAATTGGGTATTATATTCTGAATCAGATCTTAATAATTATGCCGCTTATCCAACAAAACGCGACGGAAATAAATTACTTGGAAATTATAATGCGAAGCCAGGGAAATATTACTTGAGTGTATATAAATATGGCGGTGGAACAGGGAATTATACAGTACTGGTAAAATAGTTGAATGAAGAATGAAAGCCAAAACCCACAGAGAAAATAAAATCTTTGTGGGTTATTCTTATTCATCCCGCTATTCGTGGGCAGTAATACTCCCACCTCAAAATTCAGCGGAAGCATTGTCCAGCTCCAGCGGCTAGAACCTCCGGTCGTTTCGCCCCCTCGGACGAGGCAAAAAGCGCCTCTCTGTCAGGGGCGTGGGCGTCCTGCGATTCTGAGCGAGCCGCTTCCGCTTTTCTTAAGAAGTTAGGTAGGAGATAAACTGCCCGTAAAAGCCCGATTGGTTCAACTAATAATCAGTGGGGGATGAAGAAAACCTCCACTGATTAAAGTTTCACTTTATTTCATAAATTGTTTAGGATATGCTCCCGTATGGTTTTTATCGTCACGCCAATCATATGTTTCTTGTTTCGGAATATGTAAAGTTTGATCTCCAATTTTAACTGTAGTTTCATTAAGCCATTCAACAAATGGATCTTTATCTGGATAATTCCAGTATATCGTTTTAGTAGAATTCGTTTTCAGATGGACTAATTCGCCTCTAACATCGTCTGCACTTAATGATCCGCCATCATGGAAATAAGTTTTAATTTTATACTCTCCATTTGGGGACTCAATTGTTCGAATTAGTTTTCCAGTTGGAACACCTTGCAAACTAAAAAACTTCCAATATACAAAACCAACTCCGATAATCAACATAGAAAGTAATACAATTCCTACTTTTCTCTTTGTTTTCTTGATTTCTTTTTGTGCTTTTTTAGTATTCATTTGCTTCTCCTTGAAAAATGGTTATATGTATTTTGTACCATTTTGTGGATAAATTGTAACTATTCAGCTATACATTTCATTTAGAAGTTTTCGGCATATAGATTGCTGCTACGAAGACAAAAATGACAAAGCACCTTGCTACCTTTCTTTGTTTTAAAACTTCGCGCGTGGCAGGAAAGGGCCCTGACCGCTCCTATACATCGCCAGTCCCTCTCGCCCATTTAAAAAAAATGCTTTTTTCTTTTTTTCATAGGGTGATAAAATATTTTTTATCTTTTTGTCACAAACCGCAAATTTGTGGTTTCTTTATAGTGACAGTAGCCAATAAGGAGGAAGAAACGAGTGGAGGTGAAAGCTTCATTGTTAAATATATATGAACAAGATTCAGTTTCCAATATAGAGTTTCAAGATGTATTTAAACAATATTATGCTCACGTTGTGAGACAAATTATGAGGATTGTGCGAGAGCAAGCAATTGCTGAAGATTTAGCGCAAGAAGTATTTTTGCAATTATATCATACAGAATGGAAACAAATTGAAAGTGTATCGGCATGGCTTGCAAAAGCATCTATTTATGCAGCATATAACTATTTACGATCTGAAAAAAGGCATCAAGCAAGAATCGAAAAAGAAGCAAATTATAAGCAGTCAATTAGCAGTCCGTCATCGGAAGAACAATGTATTCAAAAAGAAGAAATTACTCGTGTACAAAGTACATTAAAAGAGATGGATGAGCGTGAACGTACCCTCTTATTAATGAAGTTTTCAGGGTTTCAATATAAAGAAATCGCGGAGGCTACTCATATGGAAGTGTCTTCGGTTGGAACAATGCTAGCACGAGCTAAGGCAAAATTTCGGAAGATGTATAGAGGGATAAAGGAGGAGTGACAAATGAAATGCCAAGATATTGGATTTATTCAGGCGTACTTAGATGGAGAGTTAAACCGCGATGAAAGAAAACAATATATTCAACATCTTGACCAATGTAAATCATGTCAACAGAAGTTAGAAGAAATGAGCAAGCTTAATCAATGGGGACAAGTGGTATTGGATGATGAATTCACAAACGTTGGTCAAGATGTTGATATCGACGTTGATCGAGCTTGGAACACCTTTGAACAAAATATACAAAATCATAAGACGGAAAAAACAAATAGTGAGGAAATTAAAAAGAAGGGAAGATGGGAGAATATGAAGAAATCATCTAAACGTTGGATTACTGCAGCAGCGGCAGCAGCAGTTGTGTGTGTGTCTTTAACAGTTCCAGAAGTACGGGCAGGAGCAAGTAACTTGTTATCGATTTTTCGAGTAAAGGATGTACAGCTCGTTCAACTTACTGATTCGGACTTACGTGAAATTGAAGGATGGATCTCTAAAACGGAAGAAGGAGAAAAGTCTATTAAAGGAATTGGGAAAATAGGAATCAAAGATAATGGAAGCAAAAAAGATGCTCACTTTCAGTCGGATCAACAAGCAAGAGAAGCTGGATATGCTGTTCCAAAAGTGCCAAATGGATACCGTGTAACGAATGTAGATGTGAACCCATCATTTATTATGCAATTTGAACTCGATACAGAAAAAGCTAATAAGTTGTTGAAACAACTACAAAGCAATACGCAGTTTGAGAGTGCTTTGAATGGCAAACAGTTTTCGGTCACAGTTCCGGAATCAGTACGCACACAAATAGAAATTGAGGGCAATCGAGCATCAAGTGGTTTTTCTTATAATGTAATTGATGCACCAAAGATTTCTGTTCCAGAAGGTGTAGATGTTGCGAAATTACAAAAAACAGTTTTAGAGCTTCCGATTATTCCTGGGAATGTGAAAACACAACTTGCAGGTATTCAAGATTGGACACATACATTGCCGATTCCTTATGTAGCAAAAGATGCAAAAACATCAGAAACAAAGGTTCAAGGAGTAAAGGCCGTTTTATATAGTGCTGAATATGAAAACGTGTTGATTTGGGAGAAAGATGGGAAAATGCACATGATCGAGCAGCATAAAGGGCAAGGAAAAGATATGGATGCAAACGATCTTATGAAACTGGCAAATGAATTAAAATAATGATTGAACAAGAGCGGCTCCGCAAAAAGGGGCGGCTCTGTTCCTGTATTGAGCGGAGGTAAAAAATGAACCAAGACTGGATTATTCAAACAAAGAATTTAACAAAACAATATAACGGAAAAGGAGGGATCCGCAACATTTCATTAGACGTGCCGCGTGGTACTGTATTCGGATTTATAGGTCCTAACGGTGCAGGGAAAAGTACGTTTGTGCGAACGATGCTTGGGTTGATTCACCCTGATTCTGGAACAGCACAAATGCTAGGACAGCCGATTGGGACAATTGAATCAAAACGGCGCATTGGCTATTTACCTGAACTGTTTCGCTATCCTGATTGGCTGACTGGTTGGCAGTTACTTGAAACGCATGCGAAATTATGCGGTCTTCCTTTTCGAGAGAGGAAAGAAAAAATGAATGAGGTTATTGAAAAAGTCGGTCTAAAGGGAAGGGAAAAAGAAAAAATTCGTGGTTATTCAAAAGGAATGCAGCAGCGTATTGGACTTGCTTGTGCCCTGCTTTCTGATCCGGAATTGATTTTTTTAGATGAGCCAACATCTGCGCTTGATCCAATTGGACGAAAAGAAGTACGTCATTTAATGGAAGAGCTTCGGGACCAAGGAAAGACCGTATTTTTAAACAGTCATCTATTAAATGAAATTGAACATGTATGTGATCACGTCGCGATTATTAATAAGGGAGAGTTAATCGTACAAGGAGATTGGCGCTCATTGATGATGATTCAAACAGAAGTTGAAGTAACACTTGGTGAAAAGAGCGAATTATTCTTTAAACAACTGCCTTCGTTTATTAAAAATGTAAGGAAGATAGAAGAACAGCAAAATCGTAAACGTTGGATTATAACTTTGCAACAAGAAAATGACATTCCTAGATTGTTAGAAGCATTTGTATCACTACACATTCCTGTATATCAGTTAAATCCGGTTCACCCGCATTTGGAAGATGTGTTTATGTACTGGGTAAATAAGAAAGAGGGGACGCAGCATGTGGACAATCGCCAAGTTATCATTTAAAGAAATTCTGTTAAAGCGTATTTTTACTATTACGTTATGTATGACCTTTGCCTTTTTAATATTTTATGGAGTGGCCATTCATTATGCCGTCAGTGAAATCCTTCCAGGAGAATCTAGCGGTCTTTCGGCAACTCAAGATTTTATAAGCAAAAGTTTTATTTCTACACAGCTTCTTGGTGTGGGGTTATATTTTTCTTCATTTATTACTGCGCTGCTAGCTATTCTAAGTAGTGTTGGCAGCATTGCAAATGAAATTGAAAGTCATCAAATTGATACGTGGCTAACGAGGCCAATCTCACGCTTTTCATTTTTAATGGGGAAATGGATCGGCTTATGCTTGTTACTGATTGCGTACGCAGCTTTTCTATTTATAAGTATCGTGCTCATTCATCAAACAATGGGAGGGAGCACGTTTCATTTAGATTTCACGGCGACGCAGATTATAAAAGCATTGGCTCTTTTTTTAATACAGCCCGTTATTTTAATTAGCATCGCGATCTTACTAAGCACGCGTATGGCGACATTAAATGCTGGCATTGTGTTAATTATTTTGTATGGAACTGGATTTATTGGCGGATTTGTTGAACAAATCGGTACATTGGCACAAAAAACAGCACTTGTAAACATGGGCATAATCGCAAGCCTGTTATTCCCAATTGATACAATGTATCGTAAAATGACAATCTATTTATTTGATTCATCAGACAATCCTTTATCAATCGCGTCACAAGGAGTGTTTGGGAGTGTGTCAACACCGAGTAACATGATGATTGTTTACGCTATTTTCTATGTATTAGCAGCTATTTTTATAGCGATTCGTACATTTAAATCGCGTGATTTATAAGGAGGATGAAACTTCAGTGTATTCTCCCAATCCTGTAAAGTATGAGAAATAACCATTTTGATTTTTGGATTAGCATAAGCTTTACTCCACTATTTGCAGGAGATGAAAAAATAATGGCGGAAGATTCACTTTATATATCATAGTTAAAGCTCCTTCAATTGAAGAGAAGGAGCTTTAACTATGAATTTTTTTCTTATTTATTCTTAATACAATTGCTATAATTAGCAATATAACGCCTAATAAACATGTGAGTATTGGATAAAGTAAAGGAAAGAACACGTTTGGATATGCTCCCATTATGTCTGAATGATGCCCCATCGACATTAAACCCGTATCCGAGAAATTAATAAGTTCTACACCAAGATTATGATTACTTCGTTCGGCATAAGTGAAGCGTTTTTCGAAAGAGGTGCCATCTTGATTGATACAAATAATTTTCCATTTTCTTTTTTTCATAGGATCATGATCATTTGTTAATCTCTGCACAAAATAAACTTGCTGTTCATCAGTTCGTTTATTTTTTACGGTTAATACATCTAACCATGAAAAATACTTTCCACCTTTTTGTCGATTGGAGAGCCATATCTCATCAGGGATAGAAACTTCTTTATTATTTATAAAAAGATGAATCTTAACGATTTCACCAGGAGGAACGTTTTCTTCTGCATCAAAAATAGTAAGTGGTGCTAGTTTATTTGTTTTTTCTTCCTCTATTTTAAGATTGATGCCATTCACATTTAATTCTTGGACATCTAATGAACTTTCAAATCCATCTTTATCTATATAGGCTTCGTGTATTTCATAAGTGTTTTCTATTTTTGTTACAATCCATAACTCTCTTAGTATATGAAACATCGGAATACAAGAAAGAGTGAGTAAGATGAAAGCAAAAATAAAATAAAAACGAGCTTTTTTCATAATTTTTCCCCTAATATAAATATTTGTATGTCATTACATTATCTTTAATTTCTTCTATAATACACCATATTTGTATTTGGTTTGTATAAAACGGTATTTCGAAGTAAAAACCCTTCGGTAATTATTTTTAAAATTTTTCGACATATAAGTTGCTGCTATGCAGAATACATTATGACCTGCACTTGTTTGCTCCCTTTGTTTTAAACCATTGCATGTGGCAGAAAAAGGTCCTAACCGCTTCTATGCATGGCCAGACGCTCTCGCCCACCTAAAAAGAAAAGGCTTTTATGTTAGTCTTTTAACCTATATTTATATAGTTTACATCTCATTATCTGAATGTCACTAACTATTAATCAGTTGCCTTCTTATTTAAAAACGACTACAATTTTACTGTTATATAGGAACGAAAAAATAGAATAGGAGGGGAAATATGCCAAGGAAAGTATGGCTATTAGTAGCCGGGATGATTATTAATGTCACGGGTGCTTCTTTTTTATGGCCTTTTAATACGATTTATTTACATGATCATTTAGGCAAATCATTATCTGTGGCTGGAATGGTATTAATGATTAACTCGTTAACAGGAGTAATTGGTAATTTACTCGGCGGTGTTTTATTTGATAAATGGGGCGGATATAAGTCCATTTTAGTTGGAATTGTAATTACATTATTATCAATTTTAGGTCTTGTATTTTTCCATGGCTGGCCATTTTATATTGTATGGCTTGCGTTAATTGGATTTGGTTCTGGAATGGTCTTTCCGGCGATGTATGCGATGGTCGGATCGGTTTGGCCAGAAGGCGGCCGAAGAGCATTTAATGCGATGTATGTTGGACAAAACGTCGGGATCGCTGTTGGGACGGCGTGTGGTGGTTTAGTTGCTTCTTATCGCTTCGATTATATTTTCTTAGCGAACTTTATTTTATACTTTATTTTCTTCTTAATCGCTTTTATTGGCTTCCGTAGTATGGAGGATAAGAAAGAGAAACGTGTAGCAGTAAAAGAAAAAACGAAAAATGGTTGGCCACTTACACTAGAATTCAAGGCGCTTCTTATTGTATGTGTAGCATATGCTTTATGCTGGGTTACGTATGTACAGTGGCAAGGAGCGATTGCGACGCACATGCAGGAGCTGAATATTAGTCTTCGTCATTATAGTTTATTATGGACGATCAACGGAGCGATGATTGTTTGTGCACAGCCATTAATAAGTATGATTATTCGCGCGATGAAACGTTCTTTAAAACAACAAATTATGATTGGAATTGGTATTTTCGCAGTGTCGTTTATCGTGTTAAGTCAAGCGCAGCAATTTACAATGTTCCTTGTCGCAATGGTGACATTAACAATTGGTGAATTATTTGTCTGGCCAGCTGTGCCAACGATTGCGAATATCCTTGCACCAAAGGATAAAATCGGTTTCTATCAAGGTGTTGTAAATAGCGCAGCGACTGTTGGGAAGATGTTTGGACCGGTTGTTGGCGGCGCAATTGTAGATTTGTATAATATGGAAGTATTGTTTATAGCGATTATGGTCATGCTTGTAGTAGCTATTATCGCAACGAGTATGTATGATAAGAAAGTACGTGTTGAAGAAGCAGAAGAAAAAATTGCAGTTTAGTTTGACGGAACATGCAACTTGTTTTAGAATATACTTTAAATAACTCATATGTAATAACAGTGAGAAGGAGTAGTAGTAATAGAAGCTGGTTTAGAGAGTTGACGGTCGGTGCAAGTCAATCCACGTTTCGTTATGAACTCGCCTTTGAGTTGCAGTTGTGAAACAAAGTAGCAATTGCCGTTTATCCACGTTACGGATCTAAGCGAATGTATTATTACATTAATTTAGGGTGGTACCGCGGGAATATAACCTCTCGTCCCTTTTCTGGGATGAGGGGTTTTTTGTATTTTTGGCGGTGAAAAAATATAGAAAATTTGAATGGAGGGTATTTCATGAGCTTCAATCATCAAAAAATTGAAAAGAAGTGGCAAGCGTATTGGGAAGAAAACAAAACATTCCGTACGCCAGATGAAACAGACAAACCAAAATTTTACGCACTAGATATGTTCCCATATCCATCAGGTGCAGGGCTGCACGTAGGGCATCCAGAAGGATATACAGCAACGGATATTTTATCTCGTATGAAACGTATGCAAGGCTACAACGTTCTTCATCCAATGGGATGGGATGCATTCGGTCTTCCAGCAGAGCAATATGCACTTGATACTGGAAATAGCCCAGCAGAATTTACAGAGAAAAACATTAACACGTTCCGTAATCAAATTAAAGCATTAGGCTTCTCTTACGATTGGGACCGTGAAGTAAATACGACAGATCCAAACTACTACAAATGGACACAATGGATCTTCTTACAGCTATTTGAAAAAGGATTAGCTTACGTAGATGAAATCCCTGTAAACTGGTGCCCAGCACTTGGTACTGTACTTGCGAACGAAGAAGTAATCGATGGCGTGAGTGAGCGCGGCGGACATCCTGTTGAGCGTCGTCCAATGAGACAATGGATGCTGAAAATTACAGCTTATGCAGATCGTCTACTAGAAGATTTAGATGAGCTTGATTGGCCAGAGAGCTTAAAAGATATGCAGCGCAACTGGATTGGTCGTTCTGAAGGTGCAGAAGTTCACTTCGCTATCAACGGTACAGATGAGAAATTTACTGTATTTACAACACGTCCGGATACATTATTCGGTGCAACGTACTGTGTACTGGCTCCAGAACACGCACTTGTTGCCGAAATTACAACAGAGAAGCAAAAAGAAGCAGTAGAAGCTTATATTGATTCTGTAAAAGCGAAGAGTGATTTAGAGCGTACAGAGCTTGCGAAAGAAAAAACAGGTGTATTCACAGGTGCTTATGCGATTAACCCAGTAAACGGTGAAAAATTACCAATCTGGATCGCTGACTATGTGCTTGCAAGCTATGGAACAGGTGCAGTAATGGCGGTTCCAGCGCATGATGAGCGTGATTATGAGTTTGCGAAAACATTTGATCTTCCTATGAAAGAAGTTGTAGAAGGCGGAGACATTACGAAAGAAGCACATACAGGTGATGGTGCACACATTAACTCTGCATTCCTAGATGGATTAAATAAAGAAGCAGCAATTGTGAAAATGATTGAATGGCTTGAAGTAACAAGTGCAGGAAATCAAAAAGTAACATATCGTCTTCGTGACTGGTTATTCAGCCGTCAACGTTACTGGGGTGAGCCAATTCCAGTTATCCATTGGGAAGATGGCACAATGACAGCTGTGAAAGATGAAGAATTACCATTAGTTCTTCCGAAAACAGAGAACATTCGTCCATCTGGTACAGGTGAATCTCCACTTGCGAACATTGATGAGTGGGTAAATGTGGTTGACCCTGAGACTGGTAAAAAAGGTCGCCGTGAAACAAACACAATGCCGCAATGGGCAGGTAGCTGCTGGTATTACCTGCGCTACATTGATCCAAACAACAGCGAAGCACTTGTAGATCCTGAAAAAGTAAAACAATGGCTTCCAGTTGATATTTACATTGGCGGTGCGGAGCATGCGGTACTTCACTTACTATATGCGCGCTTCTGGCATAAAGTATTATATGATATCGGTGTGGTTCCAACGAAAGAGCCGTTCCAACAACTATTTAACCAAGGTATGATTTTAGGAGAAAACAACGAGAAAATGAGTAAATCAAAAGGTAACGTTGTAAATCCTGATGATATCGTAGCAAGCCACGGTGCAGATACACTTCGTTTATACGAAATGTTTATGGGACCATTAGATGCTTCCATTGCTTGGTCTGAAAATGGTCTTGACGGAGCACGTCGTTTCTTAGATCGTGTATGGCGTCTATTTGTTCAAGATAACGGTGAACTAAGCGAGAAAATTACAGATGCACCAAACAAAAATCTTGAAAAAGTATATCACCAAACAGTGAAGAAAGTAACAGAAGACTATGAAGAGCTTCGCTTTAACACTGCAATTTCTCAAATGATGGTATTCATTAACGATGCATATAAAGCAGAAACACTTCCGAAAGAATATGTAGAAGGTTTCGTGAAAATGCTAGCGCCAGTTGCACCGCACGTTGCGGAAGAACTATGGAGCAAGCTTGGATATAACGAAACAGTTTCATATGTAAGCTGGCCAACATTTGATGAGTCTAAACTTGTAGAAGATGAAGTGGAAATCGTTGTTCAAGTCATGGGTAAAGTACGTGCGAAGTTAACAATGAAAAAAGACGCATCAAAAGAAGAAATGGAACAACTTGCAGTTGAAGCAATTAAAGAACAAATTGAAGGGAAAACAGTTCGTAAAGTAATTGTTGTTCCTGGAAAACTTGTAAATATCGTAGCAAACTAATGAGAAAGAGCACCTGTTTTTAGGTGCTCTTTTTATGTTTTATACGGGATGGAAGAACTCAATTTTAGAGAAGACAAACACCTATTTTCCTTTTCGCAATATGATAACTAAGGCAAAGCCAATCGTGAAGAAGAAGGTGAATCGAATGAATTATAATGAACAACGACAAATGCCGAATCCATACGGTATGGGGGGATTTCCACCGGCACAAGTAGGGCATTATCCACATGGAGGATATCCTTATGGCTATCATCATGTAGGGTATCATCCATATCATCCACATCACCACCATTATCATGGCTATCAACATGTTATTTATCACCCACATCATCATCATCATGGCCATCATTATGGAACGCCGTATCAAGGCCAATAAAATGTAAAATTAATCAATTATGTAAAATCTCCTTCCATGCAAGGAGATTTTTTAATTGGGAATGATAAAAAAGAAGGAGGTGTTACATATGGGAAAAGGTAGAAGTAACAATACTGGTCAAAGACAGCCTAATTTCGATACAAATGCTTCGAAAGGAAAGCAACCCCAAATGGGAGATTCGAAAAAGAAATAGAGAAAAGGAGCCATTTAACAGGTGGCTCCTTTTCAAATGGAAATCATATATTATTTTTTTGCTTCTTGACGCTGACGCTCGATTTCCGCACGAAGTTGTGGTTCTGGTGCTTCCCATCCTTCAGGTTTTAAAATTTTGCCGTCACCTTCGCGGAAGCGTGGTTTACCGTCTGGGAATAATTTTGCCATGTTTGCATTATTAACAATTTCAAATCCTTTATCAGGGCGTACACCCATTTCAGCAAATGTTCCAAATGCAAAATAAATTAAGTCAATTAGTGCATCATATTGGTCTTCCACTGTGTTTGCTTCTAAGAACTCTTCTAGTTCTTCTTGCATGAAGCTCGCACGAATTTTTGCACGCTCTTCTGTTAATTTTGTTGGTGCATCTGCAACTGGGTGACCGAATACTTCATGCATTTTCGCAACAAGTTCGTAACCTTTATCTAAACCCTTTTCGTTTGTCATGTTGTTTCATCCTCTCTCGTTTTTGTCCGATTGTTATTGTAACATGATTTTGATTAGGGCAGTGTACATTCTACTTTTATAAATGCTATTCCTTTTTTTCTATTAAGGATAACGCGATATCTATTCCAAACATTCCAATGATAAGAATTGGCACTGTTACAAGGAGATAACGAGTAAGCGAGGCATTTTTTAAATAGGTATGAGCAAATAAAAAGACAGTACAAAAGAGAATGATATGTAACATAGGCTTTATTAATTTTTTAGGCATGAGATCCCCCCGTTTAAAACTCTTACCCTTTAGTATATGGAATGAAATGTAATATGAAAAGCCATTTTGAGGGGAAGCCTCTTTCCGGTTTCGAATTAGGAAAGAGGATGAAATATTTATTCAATAACTCCTGAATTTGTAATATCAACATCATATTGTACTTTTACAGGAACGTCTTTGTACATTTTTCTCCATTCCTTTAATTGAAACGGTCGGTAGTGCTGTTTAAATCTCGCACCTAAAGCGAGTGGATCTGCACCTAGAGATTGAAGCTTTTTTACTAATTTTTCTCCATCTGTATTCAAACTCTTTACAATGTCTTTTCGTATTTTTTCTACATTTTTTTTGTTTTCTAAGTTGGTATGCTTCGAAATTTCCTGAATACGAGCTGCCATTTTTACGTGAATAATAAAGGAAGGCTTTCCGTCCTTTACATATACATGATAAGAAGGAGAGGAACGAATGTTGTTAATCGTTGTGTAGCCTAACTTTGTTTTAAATTCATGTGAGTCGAGTTGACTTTTATCGAGCAGCGTTTTAAGAAGAAACATATCTTTTTCTTCTACTTTTCCCACATATCTATCTTGTTTGAAAAGAGCTATACTGGTAATTTTAATGCTGTTCTTTTTCTTTTTTAATATAGGCATATATGTATCTTGACCTTCACGATAATATCGGAAAGTTTGCATGTATAAATTATCGCTTGGTACGTCACCTGATTTCATATTCTGTTCTAACATTTTTTTGATATAGATTGCTACGTTAGAAGCAGTGTTGTATTTGCCTAATAAAAGTTTTTTGCCTTCTCCATTGCCGCCTCCTTCAAGGATACCAATATATACTAAGTTTCCAATATTCACATCGCGAATCAGCGTATCAAATACACTAGAAAGGCCTTTTTTAGCTAATTTTTCTGTGAAAAGAGTAACGCGTATTTGCCCGCTTGCAAGAGGTTGTCCCGATTCTAAAGAGGTTGTTGTTTTCACTTGTTTAATTGTATTTCCGTAGCCTTGAAGTACTTGTACTTTGTTCCCTTTTCTCTGAATTGGACAAACGTAAGTCACTTGTAATCTTTCACGGTTTGAATCTGTATTTGGAGCGACATCGAAAACAGCACCTTGAATGAGGCTAATGTCGTCAATGATACTTTTTGGGACACATGCTGTTGTCAAAAATAAGCATAAACAAAAAAGGAATATTACTTGCTTCTTAAAGTTTTCCATTTCTTTTTCACCCACATTATGAGAAATAAGATTGGGATGTACACAAAAACAAGCCAAAAGCTTGCTTTGGAGATATAAGTAATAAAATTATTGATGTCATGGCGTTCGGTTAGGAGTTGTGAAATGACGACAGTTATAAATAATAAAGAAATTAATATGTACTTTTGTTTGACATGAAAGACTTCGTATAATCCTCTTGTTGCAGCCCATAATGGTAAGATAATACTTGTAATGACAATGAGTGCATAGCCAGAAATCGCAATATATTCTAGGCGCTCGATGAAAGGAAGGTGAATGACTTGTGTGATCGATAGCTGCGACCAAATTGTTTTTGACAATTGTTTTTCGCTAAAGAATGTAAAAGCAAGGATTGTACTTAATAAATATAAAAAGTTAGAAAATAAAATACCATATTGTGCAAATTTATGAGATTTCTCAGGCGTTTTGATAAAGGGATACATCATCAAAATAACTTCAAAACTAATCATTGTATAAGTTGATGCTTGAGCCGCTTTTAAAATATCTCCAAAAGAATGAGAAAATATAGGAAGCAGGTTTCCGAAATTTGCATATTTAATAACTATAAATAGCTGCATGATATATCCACATGTAGCAATAACAGAAATGACACAAATGCCGGTCATAACCCGAAAGCCAGATGAAATAATGTAATAACTAAGTATGGATAAAAAGATTGTTACTTTCCATGTAGCTGCCGTTGGGAACATCCAAACTTGAATAATCTCTACGTATGTGCGCATAACGGAGACACTGACAAGAAAGAAATATGCCATAAAGATTAGATTGAATGCATTTCCTATCCGTTTTCCGAATAGATGATGATGCAATGTAATCAAATTTCCATTTATACTTTCTAATAAATAGTAAATCATCCACATAATAATATGAATGATGATACCTGCAATAATAACGCCCATCCATGCATCGTATCCGGCCGCTTTTGCAATAACACGTGCAAATCCAAGAACACCAACACCAAATTGCGCGCTATGGACTAAGAAAAAAACAAAAATGGGAGATACTTTATAGTTGATTTTAACTGTACTCATATGCGCTCCTCACTTTTTACTCATCGAAATCTGTCATCCGTTTTTGAAACACTTCCTTTATATAACGCCCAGCATGTTGTGGCCTTGCTTGAACGCCGCGCTTATCTATTTTAGATAATGGCATTCGTACGAAAGAGTCTTTCGTCGACTGCTTGCGAAATGGATAAACAAACCCATACGGCTTTCGAAGAGATGATAATCGAAAAAGCCGTGTTAATAGAAAGATAAATCCTAAAGAAATTCCAAATAATCCCCATAACTCAGCAAGTATGAGAAAGGGAAAGCGAAGTAAACGAACGGCATTGCCCATTTGATAAATCGGTGTAATAAACGATGCAAGCGCAGATAAAGCGACAATGATTAGCAAAATATTACTTGTTAATCCTGCTTGGACAGACGCTTGTCCAATTACGATACCGCCTACAATGCCGAGCGTTTGCCCGACTTTCACTGGTAATCGTGCTCCTGCTTCCCGAAGAAGATCAATAGCTAACTCTAGGAAAATGGCCTCTATTATAGGCGGAAATGGTACTTGTGCCCGCGATAAAATTAATGTCTCCAGCAAATCACTTGGAATTAATTCATAGTGATAACTAAGCACAGCTACATATAGGGGCGTTGCACAAATGGAAAACGTAACTGCGACAAAACGTAATAAACGGGAAAAAGTTGCATAAAACCATGACACGCTGTAATCCTCTGGAGAGATGAAGAAATCCAGTAGAGATACAGGTGATAACAAAACATTTGGTGAGCCATCAACAAATGTAGCAATTTTTCCATCAATGAGCCCGTTGCTGACACGATCAGCCCGTTCTGTATTAATAAATGTTGGGAAAATAGATGTATTACCCATGAGCTGGGGAATATAATAGCTATCATTAATTTGTTCATACTTAATTGTGTTTAAGATATCTTCTAAATATGTAACATTTTCTTTTTCTGCTACATTGCTTAAATACATGATAACGACTTTCGTTTTGGATAATTCTCCAACTAATAGTTCTTTTGTTTTTAATTCAAGAACTGGCAACCGTTTTCGAACAAGATTAATGTTTGTGTCGATATCCTCTACGAATCCTTCTTGCGGTCCTATAACTGTTGATTCGTTAAATGGTATAGTTGGTAATCTATATTTTTCAATTGCAATGTTTGCAAGTAGACATTCCGTATCATGTTCTTGTAGTTGAATGATAGCATGCCCCTTTAAAACCATTTCTTCAATTTTTTTTACGTCACTTGTAATAATGAGTCCGCTGATTGGAATCATTGCTTTTACTTCTTCTAATGTTGGTGCAGTATGATGCAATAAAGCAGGCATTAAATAATTCTGTAATCTCATACCATCCATTGACGTACGAAAATATGAAATCCAATACGGTTTAGTAGGGTCTTCAGAAGTATGATAGTGAACAAAGTCGCTTGATTCTCGTAATTTTTGGATCAATTCTTGTAGTGAATGAGCGGTTTCGTGCTCTGGCTTACTAAAATCGAAAATGTTGTTTTGACTTTGCTTTGATTGTTGGTTTGCTTGCTGCTTGTTGTTTTGAGTTTGTTGCTGGTTTGTTTGCTGTTTGTTGTTTTGATCCTGCTGTTGGTTTTCTTGCTGTTTATTGTTTTGAGTCTGTTGTTGATTTTCTTGCTGGTTTGTCTGCTGTTTGTTGTTTTGATCCTGCTGTTGGTTTTCTTGCTGTTTATTGTTTTGAGTCTGTTGTTGGTTTTCTTGCTGCTTGTTGTTTTGAGTTTGTTGCTGGTTTGCTTGCTGTTTGTTGTTTTGATCCTGCTGTTGGTTTTCTTGCTGTTTATTGTTTTGAGTCTGTTGTTGATTTTCTTGCTGCTTGTTGTTTTGAGTTTGTTGCTGGTTTTCTTGCTGTTTATTGTTTTGAGTCTGTTGTTGATTTTCTTGCTGTTTGTTGTTTTGAGCTTGTTGCTGGTTTGTCTGCTGCTTGTTCGTTTGCGCTACTTGATTGACGTTTGTTTGTTCATTTTGCTTCTTCTTCGTATCTGTATTGTTCTTCTCTACTTGCTTATTATCGTTCTTTTTTTTGCGAAACCATTTGAAAAACATATGTATTCCCTCTTTATCCAAATTAGATAACTTTAGTCTGTGGGAATTTTTATATATTATGCATATATTTGTGGGTGAAAAAGTGAAATGTGAATAGTGAGGGAAGCAATTTTGGATACATAGTGATATGAGTTTTAGAGGAAATAATATTTGAACAAATAAAGGAAATGTGTTTTCTCTTTTTGAATAGTCTTCTGTAGCGCACTTCATTTGTTTTATGTAGAAACGAAGTGTGAATTAAGGAGGCGAAAAGATGTTATATGTACAAAAACAAGTATTTCGGCTAAAGAAATATACATTTGAAAACGGTACATCAATTCCAATCCAAATTGGTTATGAAACATACGGTACGTTAAACAGTGAGAAATCAAATGCTATTTTAGTTTGTCATTATTTTAGTGCAACGAGTCATGCGGCAGGAAAGTATACAGAGCACGACCAGGTTCCAGGTTGGTGGGATGAGTTAATTGGACCAGGGAAAGCAATTGATACAAATAAATATTTTGTGATTTGTACAGATAATCTTTGTAATGTACAAGTGAAAAATCCTTATGTTGTGACGACAGGACCAAAAACGATAAATCCGGAAACAGGCGCAGAGTATGGAATGGAATTTCCAGTCTTCACGTTTCTTGATATGGCTCGTATTCAATATGAATTAATAAAGGATATGGGAATTGCTAGACTGCATACAGTCATTGGTCCATCTGCCGGAGGGATGATTGCTCAGCAATGGGCTGTTCATTATCCGCATATGATGGAACGGGTGATTGGGGTAATTACAAGTCCGCAAAATCCAGTTGTAACGTCGATTAATGTTTTACAACATGCAATCGGTGCAATTCAATTAGACACAGCTTGGAAAGAGGGTAATTACGGAGAGGAGCAGCCTGTAAAAGGATTGCACTTAGCGGCGAAAATGATGTTCATAAATGCATATGATGCCCACTATTATGAAACGACATTTCCGCGGGACAGTACAGAATCGGCGCCTTATCAAAATTTCAGTACATTCACTTCATTTGAAGAGACAATTAATGAAGCAACATTACAGAATATCGCCTTTGTTGATGCAAATTCATGGATGTACACCGCAAAAGCAACTTTATTACATGATATTGCTCACGGTTTTCCTTCATTAGAGGAAGCGCTTCGGCAAGTAGAAGCGAGCGTTCTAATGATTCCTTGTAAGCAAGATTTGCTGCAGCCTCCTCGTTATAATTATAAGATGGTTGAATTGCTTAGAAAGAATGGGAAATTTGCAGAAGTATATGAAATTGAAAGTATTTACGGACATATGGCAGGTGTGTTTGAGACGCATTTATTTGCCGGGAAAGTGCATCAATTTCTTAATCAGCAAATTTCAAGAATGATGTAGCTTTTACACATAGCTTGTTTTCTAAGTGGTCCATGCTAAAATTGAGGAGAAAGAAGGAGGAGAGTTTATTTTATGACTGAAGTGAAAACAATTATGCCAGAAGAGGTACAAGAGCGTTTAGAAAAAGGAGAAACGCTATTTTTAGTAGATGTGCGTGAAGATGAAGAAGTAGCATATGGAAAAATTCCAGAAGCAGTTCATATTAAAATGGGTGATATTCCGCATAAATTAGACTTCTTTGATAAAGAAAATGAATATATTTTTATTTGCCGCTCTGGTGTACGCAGCGAAAATGTTTGTCATTATTTAAATGAACAAGGTTATAAGACACTGAACATGGTTGGCGGCATGATGCAGTATGAAGGAGAAGTAAAGTAACTACTATTTGCTAAAACGTAATTATTCTTTTGAAAACTTGAAACGCGTCCGTTTCAAGTTTTTTTCTTTTGCATACAGTGTAGAAAGCAGGAGATAGTGCTAAGGAAGGTGGTTCAAGAGTGAATTCACTTATTCGAAAAATTAAAGTCATAAATAATAGAGGAGCAATTAATATGGGGGATTGTTACGATCTTTCTCCATTTATTGCGAGGAAGGCATTTAGTGGTGCTGGTGGGTCGAGCGTTGCGACATTTTTAAATGGGAAGTTAGCGCCGCCGATAACACCGCAAACTACTGAATTTACTCCGCCTTTACCAGCTGGTTCATTAACAGCAGGAGTATAATAGAAAGGTTGTATAAAAAATGGGGGTTTGTATTAAGGAATTTGTTATTGTCAATAATACTGGGAATATTTTTACAGGGGATAATTTGCGAGATACTTCGTTTGTTGCTTCGAAGACATTTACAGGATCAACAGGACCAACATGTATGGATGTTGTCGTTGTTATCGGGAATACAAATGAAGTTTGTTTACGCCCTGGAGACGTAGTGACAACTACAATTACACGGGGTACTGGACTAACAGGTAGTAGCCCAAGCAGTGGCGGTGGGATGACCGATGCTTTACAGGGAACTCCGAGTAGCAGTGGGATGACCGGTACTTTACAGGGAACTCCGAGTAGCAGTGGGATGACCGATGCTTTACAGGGAACTCCGAGTAGCAGTGGGATGACCGGTGCTTTACAGGGAACTCCGAGTAGTAGTCAAAGCAATGGCCTAAGTAGTAGCCCAAGCAGTAAACCGGGTGGTAACTCAGGTAGTAGCTGCGAGAGCGCTTTATTAGTAGTTAATAAAACAGATCATACAGATTCTGGAGTAGGATTTTCGTAAAAGAATGATTATTTATTTCAATAAAATGCTTTATAAGTAAGCCCTCCGTTTCTTTAGAAGCGGAGGGCTTATTACTGTTTCTAAAAGCTTTCACCAGTGGAGAATGAAAAACTTCCCCATTGATGGAAGCTTTACTTTAATTGATCCATTCAACAACCATATCCATTGTTTGACGGGTTTTTTCATGTTGTGGTTCTTCTAATCGATAGCCGAAAGCCACTAAACAAGAGACACCGAATGTATCTCCAAAAATAATTCCTTCTTCTCGTAAAAGCGATTCTACCTTTTCTTGATGAAAGCCTTCCATTGGACAAGAATCGATACCGATTTGAGCAGCTGCAGTCATCATATTACCTAGAGCAATGTATGTTTGTTTAGAAGCCCAATCAAACATAGCGCGATCACTTTCTAATAAATTGAAATCAGATTCTTGGAACGTTTTATAAAAATCACCTTTCATATTCACTGCTTCTTGTGGAAGTCTTTGGATGTTTGTCATGAAGTTAGAAATATAGGAAGAGTTATACATCATATCTTCTTTTTTTCGAGCTAATATCACAACAAAATGGCTGGCTGTTGGTAATTGTTTTTGTGCTCCCCATGCTATCGGTAGAAGCTTCTTGCGAATATCTTGATTTTGAATTACGACAAATTTCCAAGGCTCAAAGCCAAATGAACTTGGAGAAAGACGGCCTGTTTCGAGAATAAAATGAAAATCTTCATCAGAGATTTTTTTATTTACATCAAATACTTTGCATGCATGTCTAAACTGATAGGCTTTTAAAATTTCTTCTTTTGTATTTTTCATTCCAATTACCACCTTTTAATAATTTACTTTCTATTTGTAAGTTGGTTACAAAATAAATTTTACTATAATATATTTATAAGTGTAAGTACGCACATTTTTGACATATAGTATCAAAATGTATACTAATGGAGAGTGATGAGATGGAGAAGGAGAATATACGTCGTTGTTCAGTAGAGGTCACATTAGATGTAATCGGCGGGAAATGGAAAGGCGTGATTCTATTTCATTTAATAAATGGAGAAATTCGCTTTAATCAATTTTTACGATTGATGCCTGGTCTCACGCAGCGAATGCTAACGAGACAATTACGAGAGCTTGAAGCTGATGGTGTGATTCATCGTGAAGTATATAAGGAAGTGCCTCCGAAAGTTGAATACTCATTAACTGAATTTGGAAAGTCGTTAGTTCCAATTATCTTAATGATGCGAGATTGGGGAAATCAGTATCGAATACAAATAGAGCAATGAAAAAGTGTGCAACACCTTGATCGCACACTTTTTTATTGCTATTAAAATTTTATCGGTTTTCTTTTTCGGTAAATAACATAACTGCGTCGTAAGTATTTCACTGGTACGCTAAAGACATGAACAAGTCTTGTAAATGGCCATGTTGCAAATAGTCCCATTGCGGCGATGATATGAATTTTGAACCAAATTGGCACCTCTGCCATATATTCCGCTTTAGGTTGGAAAATAAAGAGGCTGCGGAACCATGGGCCAATCGTTGTTCGATAATCAAAACCGTTTGAATCGATATTTAAAAATGTAGAAGAAAGTCCGGCAAGCATTACGATGAGCAACAAGATGAGAGCGATGTAATCCCCAGTTGTACTTGTTGCGATAATTCGTTTTACGGTAAAGCGGCGATACGTTAAAATGAATAATCCGATTACAGAAGCAATACCTGCTGGAAGACCGAAGCTGATTGCCATTATATGATACGTATGTTCAGAAATGCCGAGAGAACTGTAGACGGATTCAGGGATTAAAATTCCCATGACATGACCGCCAATTACGAACATAATACCAAAGTGAAATAGTAAACTTCCGATTCGGAGCATTTTCTTCTCTAATAATTCACTAGATTTTGATGTCCAGCCAAACTGATCGTAGTTGTATCTAAAAATATGTCCACCAATGAAAATGACTAAAATGATATAGGGAAAGAGTACCCATAAAAATTGATCCATCATTCTTGTCCCACTCCTTTCTAGTTTATTTCATACTGCCATGCACGAATAGCAGTAAGGATGCACCTTACAATTGGTTCGTGCATACTGTTTATGCTTGTTAATTGTTCATGCAATGCTTCGATATTGTTTTCATATTTTTTCATAATTGGTTCACTATCTTCTTCATCAGCATTTGCGAGAAATTCTAACATAAGCGGTAAATAATCAGGCAGTTCTTTATCAGTTACAGCGAGACCTGCTTTTTTATAGTGTTGTTTTAGTTCTAGCAGTTCAATCCCTCGTTCTCGTTGTTCACCAGTATTCAAATAAGTGAGATACATATTTGTTTTTTTGCCAAAATCAAATGTATATACAAACGATTGAATTAATTCATCATTTGTTTTTTGCTTTGCTTGTTCGATAAATGTTGTTAGATTAGTACGAATTTCCTCATGTTCGATAGTTTGAACATCATTTTGTAAATGAGTAAGTGCTTCTCTCCATCCTTGTTCAGGATAGGAGAGAAGAAAGGAAGAACAAGAGAAAGCTGTTTGTAAACTTTGATTCATAATTGTTACCTCCTTTATTTTAAGAGATTGTCATGCAAGAGCCAGGACCGCCAGCGAAGGAAAGACCACAGCTTCCTTGCTCGTTATAAAGATCTGCCACTTGCTCACGGTGAGAAGTTGGAATGACGAAACGATCTTTATATTTTGCAATTGCAAGAAGGCGATACATATCTTCAATGTCTTCTTTTGTTAAGTTCAGTTCTTTTAATATAGCTTCATCTGGTTCTTTATTAATTTGCAATGCTCTCATATGAGTACGCATGACAGCCATTTTTTTCAATGTAAGACGAATATGAGATTCATCGCCTGCAGTTAATAGATTTGCTAAATATTGAATTGGAATCCGCATATTATCAATAGCAGGGAAAATGTCTTTTGCTTGCCAGTTGCTTCCTTTTCCTTCGACCATATTCATAATTGGGCTTAATGGTGGGATGTACCAAACCATTGGCAATGTACGATACTCTGGATGAAGAGGAAGAGCAATTTTCCAATCGATAATCATTTTATAAATTGGTGACTGCTGAGCAGCTTTGATCCATTCTTCTGTAATACCCTGTTTCTTTGCTTCAGCAACTATTTCTGGATCATTTGGATCTAGAAATACGTTAAGCTGAGACTCGTATAAGTCTTTTTCATCTTCTACAGATGCTGCTTCTTTTACTTTATCAGCGTCATATAACATAACTCCGATGTAACGAATGCGTCCAACGCATGTTTCCGAACAAATTGTTGGCATACCAGCTTCGATACGCGGGAAACACATTGTACATTTTTCAGCTTTATTCGTTTGCCAGTTGAAATATACTTTTTTATATGGGCAAGAAGATACACAAAATCTCCAAGCACGGCATGCATTTTGATCAACAAGGACAATCCCGTCTTCATCCCGCTTATACATAGAACCAGATGGACAAGAAGATACGCACGACGGATTCATGCAGTGTTCGCAAATACGCGGTAAGTACATCATGAACACATTTTCAAAATCTGTTTTAATTTCATCTTCCATTTTTTTAACGTTCGGATCTTGTAAGCCTGTTATATGTCCGCCTGCTAAATCATCTTCCCAGTTTGGTCCCCATTCAATTTTATCGATAAATTCACCTGTAATAGCTGACTTCGGCCTAGCAACTGGTTGGTGCTTTCGCTGTGGACTGTTTGTTAATGTTTCATAATCGTAGTTCCAAGGCTCAAAGTAATCATCAATTGTTGGTTGATCTGGGTTATGGAAAATGTTCATGAGACGTTTCATTTTTGAACCGGATTTCAACTGAAGGTCTCCGTTTTTCAGCTCCCAGCCACCTTTATATTTTTCTTGATCTTCCCATTGTTTTGGATAGCCAATGCCCGGTTTTGTTTCTACATTGTTAAAGTACATGTATTCAGCACCTGGACGATTCGTCCAGGTGTTTTTGCATGTTACGCTACAAGTGTGACAGCCGATGCATTTATCAAGATTCATTACCATTCCGACTTGTGCTTTAATCTTCAAGCCAATCTACCTCCTTCAGTTTGCGGATGACAACATTTAGGTCGCGTTGGTTTCCAGTTGGGCCATAGTAGTTAAAGCCGTAACTTAATTGACCGTATCCGCCAATCATATGAGTTGGTTTTACGTGAATACGCGTTGGGCTATTATGTGTTCCGCCGCGGTTACTTGTTAAATTCGTACCAGGTACGTTAATATGACGATCTTGTGCATGATGCATAAACGCCATTCCACGCGGCATGCGGTGTGTGACGACAGCGCGGGCAACAACGACGCCGTTTCGGTTGAAGCATTCAATCCAGTCATTATCAGCAACACCAGCATCAGCGGCGTCATCTTTATTCATCCATACTGTCGGCCCGCCGCGGAACAGCGTTAACATTGGCAGTGAGTCAAAGTACATACTATGAATAGACCATTTATTATGCGGTGTTAAATAGTTTAGCGTAATTTCTTTTCCTTCTACTTCAGGGCGAGATTTTCGGAACGGTTTATGCTGCAGTATTGGTTTGAACGTTGCCATTGTTTCACCAAATTCTTTCATCATGTCGTGATCTAAGTAGAAAGATTGACGCCCTGTTATTGTTCGCCAAGGAATGAGACGCTCCACATTTGTTGTAAACGGTGAATAGCGGCGTCCTCCTTTTTCTGAACCAGTAAAAGCAGGTGATGTAATAACTGTTTTTGGCTGCGCTGTAATTTGTTCAAATGTGAAGCACTCTTCTTCACGCTCTTCTGCTAAATCGCGCAGTTGTAAATCTGTTTGTTTTTCAAGTGCCTCCCATGCTTTTACTGCCATATGACCATTTGTTGTTGAAGAAAGAGTTAACACAGCTTCAGCAGCATTGATTGCTTCTGTTATGTTAGGGCACCCTTTTGCGATAGAATCAGTGCGAATAACACCTAATTTACTCTTTAATTGTTCGTATTCTTTTTCCGCAGACCAAGAGATACCTTTCGTGCCAATTGGCTGTTTTCCGACGTTTGGTCCAAGTGCGGTCATTTTGTCATAAATCGTTTTATAATCATGTTCCACAACATGTATTTGCGGCATTGTTTTGCCTGGGATTGGTTCACATTCTCCTTTGCTCCAATCTTTAATTTGTCCAAGCGGCTGTGCTAATTCTTGTGGTGTATCGTGAAGAAGCGGCGTTGCAACAACTTCTTTCATTGGCTCAAGATCTAACTTTTGTGCTAAATCAGCGACTGCTTTTGAAAGGGAGCAGAAAATATCCCAGTCAGAGCGTGCTTCCCACGGTGAACCGATTGCCGGGTTAAATGGATGTACGAACGGATGCATATCTGTACTGCTTAAGTCATGTTTTTCATACCAAGTTGAAGCAGGAAGAACGATGTCAGAGTACAGTGCTGTTCCAGCCATACGGAAATCTAAGTTAATTAGTAGATCGAGTTTTCCTTCAGGTGCTTCTTCCTGCCACTTGATTTCCTCTGGTCGTAGTGAATCACTATCGTCGTTCATTAATCCGTTTGTTGTACCTAATAAATGTTTTAAGAAATACTCGTGTCCTTTACCAGAACTTGAGATTAAATTCGCGCGCCATACGAATAAATTGCGCGGGAAGTTATTTTTGTTATCAGGGTCTTCAATCGCAAATTTGAGTTCTTTGTTTTTTAGCTTCTCTGCAACATATTTCCCGATTTCCTCCTGGGTTGTTGCACCATTAGCGACCGCTTCTTTATATAATTCAATTCCGTTTTTCTCGAATGTTGGATAGGATGGTAACCAGCCAAGGCGAGCTGCCAACACATTGTAATCACCGTGGTGCTGATAGCGTGAGTTGCCGACAACTGGTGATGCTAAATGACCAACTGGTGTATCTTCATAGCGCCACTGATCTGTAACGAAATAGAAGAACGACGTCCCGTTTTGCAGTTTTGGCGGACCTTGCCAATCTCTTGCCATCGCAATTGTTTGCCAACCTTCTGCTGGACGTAATTTTTCTTGGCCAACATAATGAGCCCAACCGCCGCCGTTTACCCCTTGTGCTCCAACGAGAAGAACGAGGTTTAACACAGCGCGGTAAATCGTATCAGAGTTAAACCAATGGTTAATACCAGCGCCGACAATAATCATCGAGCGTCCATTTGTATCAACGGCATTTTGCGCAAATTCACGAGCGATTTGAATAATCAGTTCTCGTTTTACACCTGTCATTTTTTCTTGCCATGCTGGCGTAAATGGAACATCTTCATCGAAACTCTTCGGTTCTGGGCCGCCAAGACCGCGGTCTACGCCGTAGTTTGCTAATGTTAAATCGTAGACAGTTGTTACGAAAAGATCTCCGTTTGGCGTTGTAATCTTTTTCACTGGAATCGTACGTTCTAATACTTCATTTCCGTCATCAGAGAAGTACGGAATTTGGACAGTTCCAATTGAATCTTCCATACCAAGTAAAGAAAGACGTGGGTCGATTTTTTCGCCTGTTTGTTCATCTTCTAAACGTAAGTTCCATTTTTTCTCGTTATCCCAGCGTGATCCCATTGTGCCGTGCGGCGTAGCGAAATCATGACTTTTATCGTTCCAAAGAACAGGTTTCCATTCGCCAAGTTTTGTTTCCCGGCCAATATCAGTCGCATTTAAGAAACGATCTGCAACAAATTGACCGTCTTGCTGTTTTAACGTGACAAGGAACGGGAAATCTGTGTATTGCTTTGCATAATTTATGAAGTAGTCTACTTGTTTGTCTACGTAGAATTCTTGTAAAATGACGTGTCCCATTGCCATTGCAAGTGCCCCGTCTGTCCCTTGTTTTACACTGATCCAGTCATCAGCGAATTTTGTTGATTCGGCAAAATCAGGACTAACAGAAACAACTTTCGTCCCTTTATAGCGCACTTCCGCTAAGAAGTGAGCATCTGGTGTCCGCGTTAGCGGTACGTTGGATCCCCATGTCATAATGTAGCCAGCGTTGTACCAATCACTACTTTCTGGCACATCTGTTTGATCACCCCAAATTTGTGGTGAAGCTGGTGGTAAGTCAGCGTACCAATCGTAGAAGCTCAGCATCGGCCCGCCCATCAGCTGCATAAAGCGGCTGCCAGCTGCGTGACTTAGCATAGACATCGCTGGAATTGGTGAGAAACCAACATTTCGATCAGGACCATATTTGATTACTGTATATAGTAAGGAAGCAGCAACGAGCTGTAATACTTCATCCCAACTTGCACGAATGAAGCCGCCTTTTCCGCGAGCACTTTTATATGCGCGTGCTTTTTCTGGATTTTCAACAATGCTTTTCCAAGCATCTAATGGTGATTCATGTTTTTGCAGTTCTTCTTGCCACATATTCCAAAGAACGCCGCGTACATATGGATATTTCACACGAAGCGGACTATAAATGTACCAAGAAAAGCTTGCTCCTCGCGGACATCCGCGTGGTTCAAAATCTGGCATATCAGGACCAGTAGACGGATAATTTAGTTCTTGTCCTTCCCAAGTGACAATTCCATCTTTTACGTAAATGTTCCAGCTGCAAGAACCGGTGCAGTTTACGCCGTGTGTGGAGCGGATAACTTTATCATGTTGCCATCGTTTTCGGTAGGCATTTTCCCATTCTCGGTCTTCATATGTTTCTTGCGTATGATTATCGTTATAACGATCTATTGGAGAAAAATATTTTAAACGTTGCATAAATGGTGATAGTTTCTTCTTCATATCGTTCACTCCTTTATTGCGTCTCTCTTGCTTACTTTCACTATAAGAGGGCACACAAAATAGAGATGTGATATCTATCACAGTTCAACAGATTGTCAAAATTCATAAGAGTGTAAGGAAAAAAATAGAGAAGATGTGATATTTTGCACATCGCAAAATATGTTTTGTATGTAAAGTAGGGGGAGAAAGAAAAAGAGCAGCATCTTCAATAATATATCCATGTTAATTTTCTGGCAGCTGCTGCTATGCAGAATAAAACGCTTGAAACCTTGCATGTGGCAAGAGAAAGTACTGACCGCTTCTATACACGGCCAGAAGCTCTCGTTCCTCACTAAAAGAAAAGGTTTTTATGTCGTTTTTTTAACTTGTATATATAGGAATGCTACTCAATACTACAAATAGAAGTAGGGCAATCTTCACAAGAGATTGCACATTTTAAAAAATGTAAATTATGAATGGTGATTTTGCCTTTATGAATAGAAATAATATCTTGTTTTTTTAAATCATTTAACATGCGATTGACACTTTCACGGGAGGTTGCACAGAAGTTGGCAAGATCCTGATTTGTTAATGGAAGATCAATCAGAATACCATCTTCTTTTAAAATGCCATAACTATTCGTCATGCGAATGAGAGTGGAGTATAGTGCTCCTTTTTTGCCATGCAATACTAGATCACGGAACTTCGTTTGCATTCTTCGTAAATGTTCACTAACCCACTTCATAAATTCAAAGGCAAGAGCTGGTTTTTCCAGCAATGCTTTTTCTAATGCATCCCGCTTAATGACGCCGATTTCTGCACGTTCAAGTACTTTTGCATTTAATAAATATTTGGCGTTTTCCGTAAATAATGTAAGTTCCCCAATAATATCATTCTCCGAACAAATGCGCAGTGTCAATTCTTGACCATCGGCGCTAATTTTACTAATTTGCACTTTTCCAGAGCGAATAATGTATAGTTCTTTTGCCTCCATACCTTCTTGGAAAATATAATGGGATTTGTTCACTTGCATTTTATATTCAACAGATGCGAGTAATTCATTTAAATCATTTGATAATGCAGTACTGTTTGTCACAGCAGTCACCCCTTTTTTCCGAATAGTCTATCCCTTATTTTGAATATAAATATAGTGAAAATGCAAGAGATTTTTTCCTTTTCCTAATTGTGAACAGTTTTTGACTGGATTTGTGAAGAATTTTTGAATGAGGAAATTGATGTGAGAAATATCACAACATAGATTGTAGTTCTTTTTTATGATGAAGACAAATGAAAGGCATCCAAAAAAAGATAAAGTGCAAGAGCAAAACACCCTAGTTTAAAAATATATTATAATAGAATAAAAGTATATATGCAGCAAGAAGGAGGGGTGACGATGACTGAGAAGATTGTAGATGTATGGCAGCGTCCACTTCAAGATTTACGCATTTCTGTCATTGATCGTTGTAATTTTCGGTGCACGTATTGTATGCCGGCTGAAGTGTTTGGACCAGATTATGCTTTTTTAAAAGAAGAGTTTCTACTTACGTTTGATGAGATTGAACGATTAGCTAAGCTGTTTGTTCGTATGGGAGTTAAGAAAATTCGCTTAACTGGCGGTGAACCGCTACTTCGTAAAGATTTACCACAGCTCATTAAACGTCTTGTGAAAATAGAAGGCTTAACAGATATTGGGCTAACGACGAACGGCATTCATTTAACGAAACAGGCAAAGGCATTAAAAGAAGCTGGTTTAATGCGAGTAAACGTCAGCTTAGATGCGTTAGATGATGATGTATTTCGAAATATTAATGGCCGCAATGTAAGCACAAAACCTATATTACGAGGAATTGAAGAAGCAAAATCTGCTGGGCTCGACGTGAAAGTCAATATGGTCGTGAAAAAAGGAATGAACGATAACCAAATTTTGAAGATGGCCGCTTATTGTAAAGAGCAGTGCATCCCTCTTCGCTTTATCGAATTTATGGATGTTGGAAGTACGAACGGCTGGAACTTTGAACAAGTCATTACGAAGAAAGAGTTAATCGATATGATTGGACGTGTATATCCAATTGAACCGATAGATCCTCACTATTTCGGTGAAGTAGCCAAGCGATATCGATATGTTGGAACTGAGGCTGAAGTTGGTTTTATTACTTCTGTTTCTGAATCATTTTGTTCTTCTTGTACGAGAGCGCGCATTTCAGCAGAAGGACGATTGTATACTTGTTTATTTGCAACGACAGGAACAGATTTACGCACGCTAATCCGGGGTGGAATAGATGATGAGAAATTGTTCCAAATCGTGCAAGATGTATGGAATAAGCGTAATGATCGTTATTCGGATGAACGAACGGAAGAAAGTGCAAATAACCGCCCAAAAATTGAAATGTCATATATTGGCGGATAGAGAGAAGGGGTTAAGATGCAAGAGCGGTATTCACGGCAAATACTGTTTTCTGAGATTGGGGAAGCTGGTCAGCGTAATTTAAGTGAAAAACACGTATTAATCATTGGCGCTGGTGCACTTGGTGCAGCAAATGCTGAGGCGCTCGTTCGAGCAGGCGTCGGCAAGTTGACGATTGCAGATCGTGATTATGTCGAATGGAGCAATTTGCAAAGGCAGCAATTATATACAGAAGAAGATGCGAAGTGCTATGTGCCGAAAGCAGTGGCAGCGGCGCAGCATTTAAGGCAAATTAATTCTGAAGTAGACGTTGAGCCGGTTGTAACGGATGTAACGGTGCAAGAAATCGAGCGGCTTGTGCAAAATGTGGATATCATAATCGATGCGACGGATAATTTCGATACACGTCTTCTTATTAATGATATTTCACAAAAGTATAACGTTCCGTGGATATATGGCGGCTGCGTTGGGAGTTACGGTGTAACGTATACGATTATTCCAGGGAAAACACCATGCTTTCGCTGTTTAATGGAACATCCAACGAGCAGCGCAACGTGTGATACAGCGGGAATTATTCAACCAGCCGTGCAAATGGTCGTTGCTTATCAAGTTGCTGAAGCTTTAAAAATATTAGTTGGAGACTTCGCGGCACTGAGAGAAACGATGGTATCATTCGATCTTTGGAACAATCAATATATGGCATTTAAAGTAAACCGGCAAAAAAAAGAAAACTGTCTATCATGCGGCAAGCTTCGTACATATCCAAGCTTAGCATTTGAAGCGCAAACGAAAACAGAAGCGCTATGCGGCCGCAATACAGTTCAAATTCGTCCAGGCGTAAATCAGCCTCTTAACTTAGAAGAAATAGAAAAGCGCTTACAAAGAAGCGTGCCAGTACAGAGGACGCCGCACCTATTATCATTTCATGCTGATGAATATCGCTTCGTTTTATTTCAAGATGGGCGAGCCTTTGTTCATGGTACAAATGATATACAAGTGGCCAAACGATTATACGCGCGTTACATAGGGTGAATCCAAAGGGGAATCCCCCTTGGATTAAGATTAATTTCTTGAATAATCACCGCTTTTGCCGCCCGTTTTTTCAAACAGGTATGTTTCACCGATAATCATGCCTTTATCGACAGCTTTACACATGTCGTATACGGTAAGAGCGGAAGCGGAAGCGGCAGTTAAGGCTTCCATTTCAACGCCAGTGCTGCCTTCTGTTTTTACTTTTACTTCAATAAGCAAACGATATTGTTCATCTGTAATGTGCCAGTCAAAGGAAATATCGACACCTTTTAGAAGTAGTGGATGACACATCGGAATAATATCCGAAGTACGTTTTGCGGCCATAATACCAGCGATTTGGGCAACGGCTAGGACATCGCCTTTTCCGATTTCATTATGAGTGATTTTCTCGTAAATTTCTTTCGTCAAGGTGATGCTTGAACGAGCAATAGCTGTGCGCACAGTAACTTTTTTATCACTAATATCGACCATTTTAGCACGGCCTTGATCGTTAAAATGAGTAAATGAAGACATGAAATTCCTCCTTGAAGTAATTGCTATTATGATTAGCATTGTACAACAAAAAGTGTAATAAAGATGTGATATTTTGCAAATGCGGGGTGAAAATGATGCTAGAAAAACGAATACCAATTGCTGTTAGCGAGGCAGTAGCACGTGTGATGGAGTATGCAAAACACGGAGAAATTGAGCGAGTACCGCTTACAGAAAGTTATGGACGAATTCTAGGTGAAGATGTAGTTGCCGATCATGACGTGCCTCATTTTGACCGCTCGCCGTACGATGGGTTTGCGGTTCGGGCCGAAGATACGAAGAAAGCAAGTTATGAACATCCGACCGAATTTGAAGTTGTTGGAGAAATTGGTGCTGGTTTTGTTTTTAACGAGGAAGTGAAGGGATTTCAAGCGGTGCGAATTATGACCGGCGCAGCGATTCCAACTGGCTGTGATGCGGTTGTCATGCTTGAGCTTACGGAAGGCTTTCAAAAAGACGAAAAGACATATATGAAATTGAAGCGTCCGTTTCAGTCAGGCGATAATATTTCACGTAAAGGTGAAGATGTCAGGAAGCATCAAGTGCTTGTAGAAAAAGGAACGATGATTAATCCAGGAGTGGCAGCGCTTCTTGCAACGTTTGGTTATAGTGAAGTAGCTACTGTAAAACGTCCGGTGATTGGCATTGTGACGACAGGAAGTGAATTGTTAGAAGTTCATGAGCCGCTTGAACCAGGGAAAATTCGCAACAGTAACTCATATATGATCGGTGCACAAATTATGCGAGCAGGCGGAACGGTCCGGTATTATGGAAAGTTTGCAGATGACTTCGACACTTGCTATGAGATGGTAAAAAAGACAATGGAAGAAGTCGATATTCTCATTACGACAGGCGGTGTGTCAGTTGGTGATTATGACTACTTACCGGCCATTTATGAAAAGCTTGGAGCAAACGTACTATTCAATAAAATAGCGATGCGTCCGGGAAGTGTAACGACAGTAGCAGAAGTAGACGGAAAGTTATTGTTTGGATTATCAGGAAATCCATCTGCTTGCTATGTTGGGTTTGAATTGTTTGTCCGTCCGGTTGCTCGAACGTTTTTACATATGAAAGAGCCTCATATGTACCGCGGCGACGCCATTTTAATGAAGGGGTTCCCGAAAGCAAATCCATTTACACGCTTTGTTAGAGGGAAAGTAGAAATTGGAAACGAAAGGCTGCAAGCTGTGCCAGTTGGACTGGATAAATCCAGTGCTGTTTCTTCACTCGCTGATGCGAATGCGTTTATTGTCTTACCAGGTGGAACGCGCGGATTTGAAGAAGGGATGACTGTGACTGTCCTATTGTTAGACAGAGAGCAAGGAAGTGAGTGGCCGTGGAAAGAACCGTTCCAGTCTTACAAATCGTAGGGTATCAAAATAGCGGGAAGACAACGTTGACAGAGAAGCTGATTAAAGCATTAACGAATGAAGGCGTGAAAGTAGGTGCGATTAAGCATCATGGGCACGGAGGATATCCGGAAGTGCCGCTGCAAAAAGATAGCGAACGTCATCGCCAAGCTGGAGCGATTGTCAGTGTGGTGGAAGGGGACGGATTATTATCTTTATCCGCTAAGGAAGACTGGTCTTTAGAAAAAATCATTCGTTTGTATACATGTTTTGAAGCGGAAGTCATAATTGTTGAAGGCTATAAAAAAGAGCGATACCCGAAAGTCGTTTTACTTCGATCAGAGGAAGATGCTTCTTTATTAGAAAGTGTAGAAAATGTGATTGCTGTTATTACATGGAATAAGGCTCTAAAAACAGGGCAAGAACATTATCAAGTTTTTCATATAACAGAAGATGAAAAGTATATAAATTGGTTTGTAAAAAGAATGAGGGATGCAAAATGACAAATACGTATTTTGAAGTAGTGGATACACCGATTTCGATTGAAGAAGTAGCGCAGAAAGTTATTCAACGTGAATGCGGGGCTGTGACGACATTCATTGGTACAGTGCGCGAATTTACGAAAGGCCGCCGTACGCTTTACTTAGAATATGCTGTGTATCGTTCGATGGCTGAAAAGATGCTTGCCAAAATTGGGGAAGAAACGAAAGAAAAATGGCCGGGAACATATGTGGCAATTTCACATCGCATCGGCACATTGCAAATTTCTGATATTGCGGTAGTTGTTGCTGTAGCGACGCCGCACCGAAAAGCAGCATACGAGGCAAATGAGTACATTATGGAGCGCATTAAACAAATCGTTCCTATTTGGAAGAAAGAGTTTTGGGAAGACGGTGAGAACTGGATTGGCGATCAATTAGAGCAAACACCGTATCCAAACGGAGAACCAGGAAAGGAGAATGCAAAATGATTACAGTATTATTATTTGCTCACCTGCAAGAAGAAGCTGGAACACACCAATTACAAATGGATGTCCAAAACATTGCAGTAGCAGAGCTGAAGGAGCTTGTAACGAAAGACTACAATGTTTCCCTTTCAGAGCACACAATGGTAGCAATTAATGAAGAATATGCAAATGAAGACGATATGATTCAAGATGGTGATGTTGTTGCATTGATTCCACCAGTAAGCGGCGGGTGATTCTTTCCTGCCTAATCATGATAAAGTGAAACTTCCATCAGTGGGGGCTTTATCCCCCATTGATGGAAAGCTCTCACCAATCGGGCACATGCCAGCAGTTATCCTTCACCTATCTTCTTCGCTTCACTCAATCTTGAGGTGGAGGATTATTGCCCGCGAATAGCGGGAAAGAGCGTGATTAGGCAGGAGGGAAGCAATAGAAAATGTGAAATATTGAACAAAATAGGGGGAGAGACTAATGAAAAATCCGAATTTTCAGTTAGGATTACAAACTTCAAATCTTATACTTGGCTTTATGGTATGGGTAATTTTATCTTCTTTAATGCCATTTATTAAAGCAGACATTGCGTTAACAGCAGGACAGATTTCTCTTGTCACAGCAGTACCAGTTATTTTAGGTTCTATTCTTCGCATTCCAATTGGTTACTGGACCAATCGTTACGGAGCAAGAAAATTATTCTTTATTAGTTTTATTATTCTATTATTCCCGGTCTTTTATATTAGTATGGCAACATCGATGCTAGATTTAATTATTGGCGGTTTATTTGCTGGGGTTGGCGGAGCTGTATTCTCTGTAGGGGTAACATCTCTTCTAAAATACTATCCGAAAGAAAAACATGGCTTTGTAAACGGAATATACGGAATAGGAAATATAGGGACAGCGGTTACATCATTTCTCGCACCAGTACTTGCAACTTCATTTGGCTGGAGAACAACGGTACAAATGTACTTAATCTTACTCGCTACATTTGCATTAGCAAACTTCCTGTTAGGAGATCGTAACGAGAAAAAGGTACATACATCATTAACGGAACAAATTAAAGGTGTATATAAAAATGAAAAGCTTTGGTTCTTATGTATTTTCTATTTCTTAACATTCGGTTCGTTCGTCGCATTTACAGTTTATTTACCGAACTTCCTTGTATCTCACTTTGGTTTAGCGAAAGTAGATGCTGGATTACGTACAGCCGGTTTTATCGCTTTAGCAACAATCATGCGTCCGATTGGGGGCTGGCTCGGCGACAAATTTAATCCATTTAAAATTTTAATCTTTGTCTTTACCGGTTTAACATTAGCAGGAATTATTTTATCATTCATGCCACAGATGAATGTATACACATTCGGTTGTTTATTAGTTGCTTTTTGCGCTGGTACTGGAAATGGAACAATCTTTAAGCTTGTACCAATGTATTTCTCTAAGCAAGCTGGTATTGTAAATGGTCTTGTATCAGCACTTGGCGGACTTGGCGGTTTCTTCCCGCCATTAATCTTAACACTCTTATTCCAACTAACAGGTCATTATGCAATTGGGTTTATGGCGTTATCAGAAGTAGCGCTTGCTTGTTTAGTTATTACTGTTTGGATGTATAGTCAAGAGAAGTTAGTTGCGATGTTACAACATAGATAGTAGAAGAGGGTGTCTCCAAGTTGCGATTTTGGAGACACCTTTTTTTATTTTTTAGGAGAGATTGTTCATGGAAGGCTCTCACCAATCGGGCTCTCCTTTCCAAAAAGCAGCAGGATACATGTGAGAGGAATTATCTCGATAGTATAAGCATACTAGTTTATAGAGTTTATCTTTATGCATAAGGGGAATGAAGAGAATGAACAGGGTAGGAAAAAATGATTTTGTTTCTGGTTTTGTGCCACATCATAACCATGGGTCAGTGGATTATACATCTGTTGTGGGAGGTCATGTCCATCAGTGTCTAGATATAACATCCCCGCCAATTCAGACACAGGAAGGAGGGCATATACATTATACAGAAGGATATGTTTTGTTCGAAGATGGACATACACACTATTACAAGGCGTACTCAGGACCAGCAATTCCAGTTGGAAATGGGATGCATGTTCATTATTACGATTTTTATACGACGGAAAATAATGGGCATAAACACCAGGTTAAGGGAGTGGATCAGCCCGCCCCAGGTGATAAATAAATTAGAATTATTATTTATGTTGGGATGAATAGAAAAAAATAAGATTATTTTTATAGCCAGACTGAACTTTTATTGCTGATATGTTTATATATATCTATTCATAAGAATAGAACTAGCATAGTATTTACTGGAGGGATTGAAAATGAATAGGATACATCCTGATACGGGTGTTACATCTGGAGTGTTTGTTGAACGATCATTAAATGAAATTCGTTTTTGGTCTAGAATCATGAAAGAGCATTCTTTATTTCTTCGATTGGGGTTTAGATGTGAGGATACGCAACTAATCCAAGAGGCTAATCAATTTTACCGATTGTTTGAACATATCGAACAAATTGCACATTCCTATACAAATCAAACAGATCCTGAGCAAATAAAAAGGTTTAATTCAGAAGTACAACAAGCTGCAACTAATATTTTCGGATTTAAACGAAAAATTCTAGGATTAATTCTCACATGTAAATTGCCAGGGCAAAATAATTTTCCACTGTTAGTTGATCATACAAGTAGGGAAGCTAATTATTTTAGAAATCGTTTAATTGAATTAAATGAAGGTAAATTGGATGCTCTTCCTGATGCTATTATTAAAGAAAATGTTTTCTTTTTAAGGATTATGGCAGACCATGCTAAATTTATTGGTCATCTTCTTGATCCATCAGAAAGAAAGCTTGTAGATATGGCCCGGAATTTTAGTAATGATTTTGATGAATTGATGTACCAAGCAATTGACTTAGAATCTATGAAACCACAATCTCAAACAGTTCCTCTTTTAGATCAATTTCTGGATCAAAATCGTGTGTCAGTCACATCTCTTCGGGACTTTAAGAAAACGGCACGTGATTTAATTGAGCAATGTAAAATAAAGAGTATCATTCACCCACTATTAGCAGACCATGTTTTCCGTGAAGCTGATAGATTCCTTGAAATAATTGATATGTTTGATGCTCATCTTACAAGCGCTAAATCACAATCTAGAATGTAATGAATCCTTTACTAGCGGATCATGTTTTAAGAAAAGCGAATCATTTCTTCTTTATGATTCACGTTTTAGAACAGCGATTAAAACAAAAATAAATGGAACAATCTGGACAGTAATCATATAGCTAAGATCTCTAGTTGTAATATGGATATTGAATCATACTCTACAAACCTTTATTATGAATATATTGGATGTTATGTATTATTTTAGGGTTTTTATTTTTTGACATATCAATCGCAGGATTTACGCTGGCTTTTATGTCAATTGTATATACATAGTAAAGGTGGATTTTCATGTTCTTTCAGAAATATAAAGGCTCAATTCTTGCAATAGCTGGTGCTGTTATTTACATGGTTACAACACTTTATTTTAAAGATTTGGAGTATGTATATAGAGTGTGTATCAAAATATCAGCAGGAATCATGATAATTATTGGAGGCATTATGATTGAGGAATCAAATCGCTTCTATAAAAAGCAGAGAGATAACAATGTATGATTGTTTAGAATGATACATGCAAAGTAGAGTGCCTACCGAGTATAAGCTTGGAGGCGCTTTGTTTTTATAAGATAAAAAGAAATCAAATTTATCCTCATAAAAGGATTCAATCTGATTTCTTTTTTTATTTCTGTTATTCTCCTTCTCGCTGTGCCTTTCTTCGCAAGAACCAAGCTCCAAGGAGTGCAAGAGCTCCAGCGATTCCAGTTGTTTCAACAGCAGAACCTGTTTTTGGAAGTGACTGGGATTCTGTTGATTTGTTAACTTGACCTGTTCCATTTGTGTTACTGTTATTAGAACTGTTATTGTCACCGTTAGAATTTCCATTGTTACCGTTATTAGAATTGTTATTGCCACTGTTGGAATTTCCGTTATTACCGTTATTCCCATTTCCATTGTTTGTATTATCTGTTTGTGAGAATACTAGTTTTGTTGCTTCACTTTCTAACCATTTATCAGTCTTTTTGTATCGAATGAGGGCTTTTTTGCCTTCTTCAACTGAAAGGTGTCCATCAATCGCAAAGTTATTCCATGTTTTCCCTTCATCAAGAGAGTATTCCATATGCCCAGATACACCGAAAATCTTCTTGTTTTTCATATCAGCAAGGACAACTGGTGCATCTGGACGATCACTGTGAGCTGAGAATTGATAATCAAAAAAATAACCAAAAGCCTCTTGCCCATTATCAGGCTTAAAATTTTGTTGTAACAATTCAAGATGCTTTTTCGCAAATGGTCCATTTTTCAAATCAAATTTATTTTCTTCAATATTTAAATAAAAAAGTTTAGATGTGTTTAAGTTAGGCAAATCAGTCAGTTTATTGTTATTTAATTGCACATTGCGAAGTATTGCGTTTGGATTGAATTGTATAGAAGAAAGCGCATTTTCTTCTGCAAAGAGATCGTGCAATGCGACATGATTTTCTAAGTTTAAATTTGTTAGGTTGTTGTTAGATACATCGAGTATTTCTAGTTTCGATTCTTTTGGTAAACGTAATTCTTTTATGCCATTATGTACAGCTGACAGAGCAGTTAATTTCGTTTGGTTAGATACATCTAATACAGCAATTTGATTGTTTTCTAAACCCAATGATTGTAGATCTTTATTTTCAGATAATGAAAGTGCGTTGAGCCCTAAGTTGCTTATAGCTAAGTGCTTCAGTTTCTTATTGTTTGATAGATCAATAGAAAGAGCAGATTTGGTTAATGCCTTGTTTACTTTATTATTTGCATACAAATTGAGATTTTCTAAATTTGGTAATAAGTGAAATCCTTGTAAGGAAGTGAATGTCCCCTCATTCGCAATTTCAAGCGTTGTTACTAGCTTTAATTCTTCTTCTGTTACTTTATCATTAGGTGTTTTTCCAAGCTCACTAGCAACTGCGCTGGCGATGGTTGCGTCAGGGAACATTTCTGCGATTGTTTGTTTTACTGGCGCTTGTGCTTGTTGGTTTGCTTCCTCTGTTAATTTTTCTTCTTTTGTAGGTGCTGTTTGCTGAGGTGTTGGTTTATTTTCTTGAGAAGGTGGAGCGGTTGTTTTGCTTTGTTCTTGTACAGGTTTCGTTTGTTCAGTTGGCTTTTGCTCTTGTACAGGTTTTGTTTGTTCAATTGATTGTTGTTGTTCGGACTTTGATTCTTGCTTTTGCGCAGTTTCAGAAGCATTCGTTTGTTTTGATTCAAGTTCTTTTTGATTTACAGTTTCTTTTTTTTCTTCTGAAATGACAGTCTTCGTTTCGTTCGTTTGAGCAAACGTACTCATAGGTTGCAGTAATAAAGATGTAGCTGCGACTGCTGGTAAAGCGTATTTTTTCTTCACTAGAAACCACCTCTGGATTTTGAATTTTAAAAAAACATCACAAGAAATTTATACCAAAAATTACAATAATAATCAATAAAATTAAATTTTTTGTAGGTTTTTCTGCTAATTTTGCTAGATGTATATAAGTCTTTTGTGCTACTTTATCTAACCCTAATGAGTGATTTTAAGAAGTATACAGCCATTTTATAATAGAAGTTGAAAGTATTCTAAAATGGATGGAGAGGGAATTGTATGGAAAAGTGGGTTCAATTTAGAATCGCAAGACCGACAGATAAATTTGAAGAAGTAATTCGATTTTACGAAGAAGGATTAGGGTTAAAACGTATAGGTGTGTTTCATAATCATGAAGGTTATGATGGAGTAATGTTTGGATTACCTGGTGTAGAATATCATTTAGAGTTTACAAGGCATGTAAGCGGAACTCCATGTCCTGCTCCGACAAAAGATAATTTACTTGTATTTTATATACCGGATAAAGTTAAAATTGAAAATGTAAATAATAGATTAAATACAATGGGATATTTTGAAGTTGAACCAGAAAATCCTTATTGGAAAGAAAAAGGAACTACAATAGAAGATCCCGATGGATGGAGAATTGTACTTATGAATACAGAGGGGTTACGCTCCAATAATTAAAGCTATAATCTCACTAATGAAATGAGAATTCTACGGCACGTCCCCTTAATTTTTATTCATAAAATAAAAAATCCTTAATACAATAAACCAATCCGTTCTTTTTCGAAAGGAGGGGTGGGAGATGAGCCGTACAATTAAAATTGATATTACAGACAAGGTAGTGGCGAAGTTTAAGACAGATTATTTGGAATTATACTCTAATAAATTTATGATTGGTAAATTTTATGTCTATACTGAAGAGAAGCAATATGTATTAGAAGATGGTTACTTATATGAAGATGGCAAGTTTTATCGCATCATTGATACACACCGAGATAACAGTCCAGCAGTAGAAGGTTGCGACTTAGGATGGTGTTAATGTGATTCGCGTAAAGATCTTTGATGAAAGTCATGAAAAGGATTTAGAAGAGGCAATCAATGTCTTTTTGAAAAAAATGGACGAAGAACAAATTGTAGATATTAAGTACCAAGTATCGGTTTCGAACAATGATGAAGAGAGTCAGATTTATTGTTTCTCTGCGATGGTTGTATATCGGTCTTAAATACAAAAAGACGGCTTCGTGTCGTCTTTTTTGTATGTAACTAATGATTGGTTTCACTTTATCGGCGGAAATCCCTCATATATCGGCGACTTTTCAAATATATCGACCACTTTTAGCGATATAAAGATTCTTCGACACAATATAAAGACACCTCGGCAAAACTCGACACAATACATCGAAGATACAATCCATCACGAGACGTTTAAATAGGCAGTGTATGAAAAAAAGTGTTGAGAGATTCTCAACACTTTCTTTTACAGTGCGGTGCCTTTTTGCTGCGGTGCAACTGTTTCTTGTTGTTTGGATTTTAAGCATATCCATGCAATAACTAAACTGATAACGGCTAATATAAATGTGCCGCTAAAGATAATATGAACACTAGAAGCGAGCACTTCTTGCGAACGCGCTGCAGTACTTCCGTGTTCTGAAGTTACTAAGTTTACATTTCCGTCTCCAGCGCTGTGGATCACTGTATTGAACATTGTTCCAAATACTGCTGCACCTAGCGTTTGACTAAATGTATTAATAAATGTATTTAAACCGACTGCTGTTCCGCGTTTATTCGCAGGGACAGAAGCTTGAATTGTGACCATAAAGATTGGTGTGATAAGTCCCATTCCAAGGCCAAACATCCCCATTGCAATGTAAATAAGAGATGGATGTGAATGAGTAGATAGTATGAATAATAAGAACGTTGAAGCCGATAAAATGCTGCTGCCAAGTAAAATAATTTGTTTTGTTTGTAAACGGCCAACTAAGTTACCAGACATCATCGCACCAACTGTCCAAACTACAGGAATTGGCATTAAAATCATACCAGCTTCCGTTGCATTTTTTCCTAATACCCCTTGTGTCCAAATTGGAAGGTACATTGTAATACTAATAATCATCGCACCAGCAATTAATGTTAATACGTTTACGATAGATACAGTTCGGTTAGAGAACAACTCTAACGGAATTAATGGTTCTGGTGATTTTTTTTCTACAAGTAAGAAAAGAATAAATGCGATAACGGCAAATACTAGCAGACCGATAATTGTGATATCGCCCCAGTTTTGCTGCTGACTTCCTGTTAGTAGTGCATAAAGTAAGGCAATCGTACTAAGTGAGAAGATCATCGCACCTGGATAATCGATATGATGTTTTGCTGGTTTGATAGATTCTTTATAAGAAATCGCAATCATTGCACAAGCAAAGATTCCAAATGGAATGTTTAAGAAAAAGATATAACGCCAAGATAGTGAATCAACTAAAAATCCGCCAACTAACGGTCCGACAACACCAGATACACCCCAAACAGCGCTCAGCCAACCTTGTGCTTTTGCTCTGTCTTTTGCTTCGCTATATAAGTCACCGATAATTGTCATTGTAATTGGCATAACAGCACCTGCTCCTACTCCTTGCAGGGCGCGGAATAGAATTAATTGCTCCATCGATGTTGCAACGCCGCATAATGTCGAGCCGATTAAAAAGATGGCAGCTCCAGTTAATAGTACTTTTTTACGTCCAAATAAGTCGGCTAGCTTCCCGTAAATCGGTGTTGTGACTGCGGTTGCTAACATATAAATGGCATACACCCAGCTTACAAGTCCTACTCCTGAAAGTTCGCTTGTAATGCGAGGTACCGCTGTGCTAACAATCGTTCCTTCAACAGCAGAAAGAAACGTCATTAGCATTAAAGACATCATTACTTTTTTTCTCATCTGTTTTCCCCTTTAGCTTTTTTACAATTACAAATGAAAAGGAGACTATAATTAGGCTCCTTTTTTACTACTATATGGTAGCATTTTGACCAGCAGTCATTCCAGCAATTCGGCCTGTAACGAATGCGGAAGTAATATTATACCCGCCCGTATAGCCGTGAATATCAAGAATTTCTCCGCAGAAATATAAGCCGTTCATGAGTTTTGATGACATTTCTTTCGGATTAATTTCTTTCACCGACACACCGCCGCCTGTTACGAATGCTTTTTCAAGAGGCTGCGTTCCGTTTACGGTAAAGGTAAATCCTTTGAAGTCAGCAGCAAGAGCACGGATCTTTTCGTGAGAAATTTGTCCGCATTGCTGACTGCCGTCAATTTCATTTTTCTCTAATAGGAATAAGAAATAACGCTCAGGCACATAACCTTTCAGTACATTCTTTATTGCCTTTTTCGATTCTTCTTTCATTTGTTTCATCATGCGCTGGAAAAGTTGTTCGCCATGTTCTTCTGGCAACGCATCAATGCTCATTGTGACGTTGTTTGTTTTGAACTTTTTCATTGTTTTCAGGGCGAATTGACTACAGCGAAGAGCAGCTGGTCCAGACACACCAAAGTGAGTAAAGAGCATATCCATCTTATGAGAGATAACAGGTTTCCCTTTTGGATTTAATACGCTTAGTTCTACATCACGAAGCGCTATGCCTTGTAATGTACGGTCACGAATAAATGGTTCATTCGAAAGAAGTGGTACTTCCGTTGGGAATAGTTCTGTAATCGTATGCCCTGCTTTTTCCGCCCAAGCGTAGCCATCCCCAGTAGAGCCTGTATGCGGCACTGATTTCCCGCCAACGGCAATCACGACATGATTTGTTTCCAGCACTTCACCATTTTGCAGGATAACAGCTTTCGTTTGGCCATTTTCATACTCTACAGTTTTCACAGGAAGATTTGTCCGAATCGTTACGCGCAGTTCCTTTAAACGCGTGAGCAGTGCATCTACAACGGACTGTGCTTTATTTGATACAGGGAACATACGACCATGATCTTCTTCTTTTAATTTAACGCCCAGCTTTTCGAAAAACTGAATAATATCTTCATTATTAAAAATCGAAAAGGCGCTATATAAGAAACGACCATTTCCCGGAATATGTTTTACAATTTCATCGAGCGGCAGACGGTTCGTTACGTTGCAGCGTCCGCCGCCAGAAATCGCAAGCTTTCTTCCTAATTTGTCGCCCTTATCAAGAAGTAAAACGCGTGCACCTTCTTCAGCAGCACCGATCGCTGCCATTAAACCAGAAGGACCGCCACCAATGACAATTACATCATAATGCATATAAATCGACCTCATTTTCTTATTTTGCTGCATTCAAGAATATCATGTTTTCATAGAAAAGAAAAATGAAGGGATATACTGTTAAGAGGATAAAGTGTGATACAATACAAAGGTTGGAGTACAGGGTTTTGAATAATGTAGGAGGATTTTTTTATGTCCGATTCAAAATTTTTACGCGGAACGCTTATTGTGACGCTTGGGACATTTTTAGTAAAGTTCCTCGGCATGATTTATGTTTTTCCGTTTCATGCGTTAGTTGGCACAGAAGGCGGGGCGCTATACACGTATGGATATATTCCATATACAATCTTTTTAAGTATCGCAACGGCAGGGGTGCCGCTTGCAGTTTCGAAGTTTGTTTCGAAATATAATGCACTTGGAGATTATAAGACGAGCCGAAGAATGTTTCGCTCCGGTATGGTTATGATGATCATAAGCGGAATCCTTTCCTTTTTAGTCTTATATATGACAGCGCCGTTCTTTGCTGAGGCGATGCTAGGGAAGCAAAATTTACATAATAGCTTAGAAGATGTAACAATGATTATTCGTCTCGTTAGCTTTGCGCTTCTTGTAGTACCAGCGGCGAGTTTAATTCGCGGTTATTTTCAAGGATTCCAATCAATGGGACCAACGACCGTTTCACAAATTATTGAACAAATTATTCGGATTGTATTTTTACTTATAGGTAGTTTTATCGTTATAAAAGTAATGAAAGGTTCGGTCGCAACAGCAGTTGGGGTGGCGACATTTGCAGCGTTTGTTTCCGCTGTCGGAGCATTGGCTGTCCTCATTTGGTATTGGAGGAAGCGAAAGCATCATTTAGAGCAACACATTATCAATCAAACAGCACCAGAGTCAACCGTTAAAACAGTTGACTTATTTAAAGAACTGTTTGCGTATGCAATTCCTTATGTTGTGATTGGGTTAACGATTCCGCTTTATCAGCAAATTGACACGTTAACGTTTAATGCCATTATGCAAGCAATTGGACAAGGGGATATTGCAGAACGTGCTCTTGGTATTTTTACAATGTGGACACATAAGTTAATTATGATTCCAGTATCGCTTGCAACGGCGTATAGCTTAACGCTCGTACCGGCAATTACAAAATCGTTTACAGAAGGACAGTTCAGTTATTTGAAGCAGCAAATTACCCAAACGTTTCAAGTGAATATGTTTTTAACATTACCAGCAGTCATTGGAATTTCCACGTTAGCGTATCCAATTTATACCGCATTTTATGAAGCTGATCCGCTCGGCGGAAAAGTATTAATGTGGTATGCTCCAGTTGCGTTATTGTTTGCATTGTTCACAGTAACAGCAGCTATTTTGCAAGGGATTAACCAGCAAAAGCATGCGATCATTGCACTTGGCATAGGCGTTATTTTAAAATTCTTATGTAATGTGATGTTTATTCGTTATTTTGGAACGGTTGGTGCGGTCGTAGCAACAGGTGTAGCGTTCGCTGTATCCATTTGGTATACAAATAAACAAATTCAAAAATATGCGCAATTTTCATTTGCACTTGTGTATAAACGAACGTTTCAAATTGCAGTATTAACAGCTGTGATGGTTGTAGTTGTTAACATATTATTATGGATTCTTTCCTTTATGCTTCCATATGAGACAAGTCGATTTGCAGCATTAGTTGCAGTTTTCATTTGTGCAATGGGAGGAGCAGCTGTGTATGGATATTTAGCATTCCGTACCGGCGTAATAGAGCGAGTATTTGGCGGTGAATTTTTAAAGAAGATTCAGCGTAAACTTGGTGGTAGATTGAAGATAAAAACGAAAGGGGCGTAAATGGTGCGCCTCTCTTTTTCTAATTATATAAAGCAGGTGAAATGATGAGATTAGATAAGTTATTAGCAAACATGGGCTATGGTAGCCGTAAAGAAGTGAAAAAATTATTAAAAGATGGCGTTGTCAAAATAGATGGCGTATCAGTGAAAGATGCGAAATATCACGTGAACGTTGAAGAACAAGAAGTTATGATTCACGGTGAAGTAGTAGAGTATAAAGAATTCATATACTTAATGATGCATAAACCACAAGGTGTCATTTCGGCAACAGAAGATGACAATCATGAAACAGTTATCGATTTATTAGAAATGGAAGATGCGATTTTTGATCCATTCCCAGTTGGAAGACTCGATATTGATACAGAAGGTTTTCTGTTAATAACAAATGACGGAAAGCTAGCGCATCAACTTCTTTCTCCGAAAAAGCACGTGCCGAAAAAATACTTTGCAAGAGTAGCAGGGAAAGTGACAGAAGAAGATGTTGCAGCGTTCAAAAAAGGCGTTATTTTAGAAGATGGATATGAAACAAAGCCAGGTGATTTAACAATTCTACAAAGCGATGACGTGTCTGAAATTGAACTCGTTATTACAGAAGGAAAGTTTCATCAAGTAAAGCGCATGTTTGAAGCGGTTGGCAAAAAGGTTGTGTACTTAAAGCGTACAGAGATGGGGCCTTTAGTATTAGATGAGGAATTAGAGCTTGGGCAGTACCGTGAATTGACAGACGAAGAAGTAGAGATGTTGAAGTCTTGTCATACGCAAGTAGAAAGATAAGTTGAAAAACCGAAAAAACCTTTCTTTTTAAGGTGGGCGAGGGGTTCTGGCGATGCTTAGTAGCGGTCAGGGCCTTTTTTTGCCACTTGCGGTGTTAAAACAAAGGGATGAAGCGAGTGGGGGTTACTTTTTGTTTTCGTAAGCGGTGAATTAGAGGTTGAGGTATCGAGATGAAAAGGTATGCAACCCTCTTTTTTTGTCACCTGCTTTGTTAAAACAAAGAGAGAAAACAAGTGCAGGGCACGTTTTGTTTTAGTTGGCAGTGAATTATATCATAATCAAAAAGACCCCCATTCTTTTTATTAAGAATGGGGTATGTATATAATAAATCAAGTTATACTCATCACGAGGTCATTCTCACTTTCTTTCCTGTTGTTGTCCACTTGCCGCGGCAAGGGCTATACACGAGTTCATTAAATTGCAACACATTCAGATCGCGCTGTATCGTTCGCGGTGTGATCCCGAACTCATCTACAAGGTCTTGCGTCGTTACGGTGCCTTTCTCATTAATGTACATATAGATTGATTTAATACGTGTTAGCATACGAGTAGTTGTAGGTTTTATCAAAAAAACCACTCCTCTACAAGTTTTTTGACCCATTCAGGAAAGAAGGTCGTTATTTTCATTGTACTCCAGATGAAAAAAAACATGCTCTAACTTGCTCAATTTTTACGAAATTTTAACATATTCCCGAAAAAAGTCCCATTTTCAAGCGCGTGACGGACAGCAACCCAGAGGTAAGGGGGAATTTCGGTTAGGTATAGCATAAAGTAATTCTTGGCAAATACACGCATGTTTTGCCCATCCATATGAGGATGTAGTTTCCCTTCGCCAATGTTTGTAGGTGTTGGCAACTTCTTATATGAAGGCTTGTGGTTGACCGTTCTTTCCCAATCAGAACTGTTACAGAGCCACCATAGAGCCAAGAACTAGGGAATCATTCACCTACAAACGGAGTCCACGAAAGACTTAGGCTAGACAACCAGGGCTTATTTCAAGCCCCCACTTCAAACCGGGTTAGCGTTTAAGTGGTGGGTAGTTGACCATCTGCTAGAGTCTATAGAAAGAAAGTTGTTGACATTCTGTTTCTCTTTACCAACTATCTTATAAATTTCTACGTAAAACGTCAAATTCCTGCAAATAATTTAATAAAAATAAGAAAAAACTAATTTTAATAATCTGAAATATTATAATTGTTCGTTATTGAACTTGAGCTTGCTAGCATAAAAAGAGATCGTTTGCTATGATGAAAAAGAGAATATAGAAGAGGGTGAAAGTATGACAAATATAAATTGGATGCAAGAAGTAGAGAAACGAAAAGATGCTCTAATCCATGATGTACAGCAATTTTTACAAATTAAAAGTGTATGGGAAGAAGAAACGGCAAAAGAAGGTGCACCGTTTGGAGAAGGTGTAGCAAATGCATTATCTTTCATGCTAGATAAGGGAGAGTCTGACCGATTTCTTTCGAAAAATTTAGAGGGATATGCAGGGCATTTAGAAATGGGACAAGGAGAAGAAATCGTTGGTATTTTATGTCACGTCGATGTCGTACCAGAAGGAGACGGCTGGACAACGCCGGCATATAGCGCTGATATTCGTGACGGTAAAATCTTTGCACGCGGTGCGATTGATGATAAAGGCCCAACAATGGCAGCTTACTACGCAATGAAAATTGTAAAAGAACTAGAATTGCCACTTTCTAAACGCGTTCGCATGATTTTAGGAACGGATGAAGAAAGTAACTGGAAGTGCGTAGACCATTACTTTAAACACGAAGAAATGCCAACGATGGGCTTTGCTCCAGATGCAGATTTTCCAATTATTAATGCGGAAAAAGGAATTTGCGATTTATATGTTGTCCAAAATAAAAAAGAACACGTAGCAGGAGAACATATATTAGTATCCTTCTCATCCGGACGCCGATTAAATATGGTTCCTGATTTTGCAGAGGCTACCCTAACGAGCGAAAAAGCAGCAGAACTTGCAAATCAGTATGAACAATATATACAAGAAGGAAAGAAAAACGGGAAAGCAATTGTCGATGGAAATACAGTTACACTGCAAGTAGAAGGGATTTCGGCACACGGTTCTACACCGGAACAAGGAGAAAATGCTGGCTTAACACTTGTGAACTTCTTAACGACAATCTCTTTAGATGAACAAGGCGGCGCATTTGCTAGTTTAGCGGCAGAAACATTTACAAATGATACGCTTGGAGAAAAAGCTGGCATTGCGTATGCAGATGAAATTACAGGTCCATTAACAGTAAACGTTGGTCTTCTCTCTTATACAAAAGAAGAAGGCGGTAAACTAGGATTAAACATTCGTTATCCAGTTACAACAAACTTAGAAGGAACGCTGCAAACATTAACAAATTATGTGAATGCAAAAGACTTTGCTATTACAAATGTCTCAGATTCTCGTCCGCATCACGTTGATAAAGATCACGTATTAATTCGTACACTTCAGCGTGTATATGAAGAACAAACAGGAGAAAAAGCCGAGTTACTAGCAATTGGCGGCGGTACATATGCACGTTCATTGAAAGCTGGCGTTGCGTTCGGTCCGCTATTCCCAGGAAAAGAAGAATTAGCGCATCAGAAAGATGAGTATATTGAGATTGAGGATTTGCTTAAGGCAACAGCGATTTATGCACATGCGATTTATGAATTAGCGAAATAGAAGTATGGGAATGAAAAAACATAAAACCTTTCTTTTTTTAGGTGGGCGAGAGGTACTGGCTATGCATAGAAGCGGTTAGGGCCAGTTTCTGCCACGTACTGTGTGAAAACAAAGGGAGGAAACGAGTGTAAGTCACTTTTTGTTTTTCGTACATGCGATTTATGTGTTGAAAAATTGAACTTTTATTAGTGGAGTAAACAGTGGATGAACCGCTCTCGATCAGGGGAGCGGCTTCTTTCATATGTATGGAGAATCAGCTTCACACGAATAATAGGTGTATCCTAAAAAAGGAGAGAGAAAAGATGGCGAGACATTATTTTCTTGCGGTGAAGTTACCAAATGAGATAAAGAGCATATTGGCAGAGTGGAAAGAATTAATAGAAGAAACGACGCCGTTTCGTTCTTGGGTTCATAAAGAAGATTATCATATTACACTTTCGTTTTTAGGAAGTGCTGAGGAAGGGCAGCTTGAAAAATTGAAACAAGATTTGCAGCAACTGGCTAAAATATCTCGTTTTTTACTTACATTGCAAGGGTGTCATACATTTGGTGTAAAGGAACAGCCGCGTGTGTTTTGGGTTGGAGTGAAAGAAGAACAGGCTTTGTTTGATTTACAAAAACAAGTGTATACGATATGTGAGCAAAATGGTTTTCAATTAGAAACGCGTCCGTATCATCCTCATATTACCGTGGCTCGAAAATGGAAGGGAGAAGAAGCGTTTGATAAAAATCAGCTTCCAGCCCTGCCGTCGCGTATATTTGAAGTGGAAACAGTAGCGTTATACGAAACACATGTAGAACGGATGCCGAAGTATGAGGCAATTTATGAAATATCTTTACAGAATGCACAAGCTTGAAAACGTTTTCTGATTTTTTGAATATACTATAGAAAATGGAATGTCTCTTGGGAGGGCGTGGATACATATGTTAAGCGTACAGCGTACATTTGAAGCATATTTAGATGAAATGGATAAAATTACAGTTTTACTTCCGCATGCGTACGGGACGAGTAGCGTATTCCATTTAAAACAAGGTGCGAATGAATGGGAGCTTTCCATTCATAGTATCACCTCTCTTCCAGATGTAATGAAATATGAATGTAAAGTGAGTGAACCCATTATATTGAGTAATTGTTATATCATACGCGATGAACGTAAGGTAGAAACCGACTTACAGATGGGTGCTGTTATTCGGACAGAGAAATTTGATGAGTTATATATGTATGAAGGACGCGATTTAGGTGCTTCTTATTCCAGTGATCAAACTGTATTTAAAGTGTGGGCGCCAACAGCTACAAAAGCAAAAGTTCGCATTTATGAAACCGGGGCAGTGTATAAAGATTATGAAATGGAAGCACAGGAAAAAGGGGTTTGGAGTTACGAGTTAATGGGCGACTGGGACGGTGCAAAGTATACCTTTCTTGTGTGCATTAATTTAATTTGGCGAGAAGTGGTTGATCCATATGCAAAATCAGTGTCTGTAAACGGTACGTACGGAATTGTCGTTAACCTTGCGAAAACATATGTGCAAGATGAGGAATCATTACCTCTCATGGCTTCTATGACAGATGCTGTTATTTATGAGGCGCATATTCGTGATATGACAGTTCATCCTCATAGCGGAGCAATGTATAAAGGGAAATATCTCGGTTTAGCAGAAGAAGGAACGACAGGAGAACGAGGGACGTTAACAGGTCTGTCTTATATAAAGGAATTAGGCGTTACCCATCTTGAACTATTACCGATTCATCAGTACGCCGGAGTCGATGAGGAGCAACCATTTGCAGCATATAATTGGGGGTATAATCCGTTATTTTACAATGTTCCAAATGGTAGTTATGCAACAAATCCTCTCGATCCGTACAATCGAATTGTTGAATGTAAACAAATGATTCAAGCACTTCATCGAAATGGTTTGCGCGTCATTATCGATGTGGTTTATAACCATGTGTATGAAAGAGAAACATCTTCTTTTGAAAAGCTTGTTCCTGGCTACTATTTTCGGCACGACGAAAATGGAATGCCGTCAAATGGGACGGGGGTTGGGAACGATATTGCCTCAGAGCGTAATATGGTGCGTAAGTTTATTGTCGATTCTGTTTTATATTGGTTAACAGAATATAAAGTGGATGGTTTCCGGTTTGATTTAATGGGAATTTTAGATGTTGCGACAATGAACGAAATTCGTCAGAAAGTAAATGAAGTAAAAGAGCATGTCATATTATTAGGTGAAGGATGGGATTTACAAACACCGCTTGCTTCGGACCAGAAGGCAACATTACAAAATGCAGCGAAACTACCATGTATCGCTCAGTTTAATGATCAATTTCGCGATGGGATTAAAGGAAGTACATTTGACGTGCAAAAACGCGGATATGCGCTTGGGGAGACAACAAATAAAGAGCATATCCAATACTTGGTTACGGGAAGTATCCCTTATGTAAAACAGAAAAGTTTATTTATAGAACCTATGCAAAGCATTAATTATGTAGAATGTCACGATAATATGACGATGTGGGATAAGATTATCGGCAGTAATAAAGAAGAGGAGCCTATGCAAAAACGTCGTCATCGCCTTGCGACAACGATGACATTATTATCGCAAGGTATTCCGTTTTTACATGCTGGTCAAGAATTTTATCGCACAAAGCAAGGAAATGAAAATAGCTATAACGCCCCGGACTGTATCAATCAAATAGACTGGGATCAAAAAGAGCGAGAAGAAGAAACAATTTCTTATATAAAGGGAATCATTCGGATTCGCAAATCACACGGGGCCTTTCGTTTTCCGTCTTCTGAATGCATGAAGAGACATGTGTCTTTTTTTGATACAGCTCCTTCTGTCATTGCCTATTATTTACAAGATGTGCAGCAGTTTGGGGTGTGGAAAGAAATTGTTGTGTTATTTCATAACGGAACAGAGAAGCAAACAGTTTCCTTGCCTAAAGGTGGTACATGGCATATTCTTGCAAATGAGGGAACGGCACATGAAAATCCAATTTCTTCATTTGAGGGAGATACAATTGTCATTGCTCCAATTAGTACGTATATATTGACGAAATTGTGACAAATCGACCCTTGACGATGCGAATATAATAAATGTAGAATTGAACAAGGTGGCTATTTAGTTAAGTTGCCAGTCTATTATTATTTTTGTAAAATAAAGTAAGAGAGAGCAGCTTGTCTGTTTCTTTTTCACTTTTATTTACTACTTGAAGCAGAATGGATGGAAGCCATGGGTATATATTTAAATATGTTGTGGTTTTTCTGTTCATAACTATAAAAGATAAGGAATTGTTAACGGGTAATGAACATGGAATGGTTGGAACAATTGTTAGGAAAAGAATGGAAAATAATACCGGCTGGAGGGGCGACAGGAGATGCCTACATTGCGCATAATGAACATCATAAACTCTTTTTAAAGCGCAATTCATCGCCCTTTCTTGCGGTATTGTCAGCAGAAGGAATTGTTCCGAAGTTACTTTGGACAAGGCGATTAACAAACGGTGATGTGATTTCGGCACAAAAGTGGCTCCCAGGACAAAAATTAGAACCAGAAGATATGAACGATGAGCGAGTGGCAGCATTGCTGAAAAAAATTCATTCTTCTGAAGCGTTAGTGCACATGATTCAAAAGCTTGGGAAACAGCCTTTGCATGCGCAAGATATTCTAGAAGAAGTGCTCATCACTTTGCAAGAGGATGTAAAGAAAAATGAAATCATTCAAAAAGGGCTTCAGTATTTACAAAAGTCCCTTCAGAATGTAGAATTTGAACATCTTGCTGTTTGTCATTGTGATGTGAATCATAACAATTGGTTAGTAACAGATGATAACGAATTGTTTTTAATTGATTGGGATGGAGCAATTATTGCAGATCCAGCTCTTGATATTGGGATGCTGCTTCATTGGTATGTTCCAAGAGATGAATGGCACGAATGGCTTGAGCATTACGGATTAGAACTTACTGATTCTTTGCTAAGCCGTATGAAATGGTATGTTACACTGCAATGTATGATTTTTGTACAATTGTATAGAACGAAAAATAAGCAAGTAGAAGCAGAATATTGGCTCCAATATTTAATGCAACTACTCGCTTCAGAATAAGTTAAGAAAAACTATCCATTCCTGTAATCCATTGTGACAGTTGTTCTTGATGACCAGAAATATGGTTATCTAAATCAGGAGAATGTTTACCCGATTGACTATAGTAATATACATCGTTTAACATCGATTTAACATCATTACTTACATTGTCATTTACGAGTAATGATTGAATGAGACGTTCTAATTGTTCACATTCAGAAACCGTTCCACAGCAATCACTTTGATGATTGACTAAGATGTCTTTTAAGATTGCCATTTGATGTTCATGATTAAGTGGCATTTTGACACATCCTTTTCAGTTGTTATCGTAACAATGAAACGAGCGTAACGAACCGCTGATGGAAATTGTATTTCATACACTTTGTAGTTTCCGTCAAAATAGTAAATTTTATACTTGAAAGAAACGGACCGAGTGCTCGTACGTACTTGGTTTTTTATGTGATACACACATCTTGGAGTGCAGAGAGGAAGAGAATTATGCGTTTAAGACATAAACCATATGCAATGGACCGAACGAAAGAATTTTCACATTTTGTAATTGGAAATCCAGAAGAGCATAACGGAAAATGGAAAGAGTTATTTGGAAATGATAACCCGATTCATATTGAAGTTGGGACAGGCCGCGGCCGCTTCGTTTATGAAATGGCAAAAGCAAACCCAACCGTAAACTATATTGGAATTGAAAAATTTACAAGCGTAGTTGTAGATGCACTTGATAAATTAATTGAAGAACCACTGCCGAACTTAAAACTAATTAATAAAGATGCCGAAGATTTAACTGTATTCTTTGCGGAGAATGAAATTGATCGCGTATATTTAAACTTCTCTGATCCATGGCCAAAAAATCGCCATGCAAAGCGCCGTTTAACGTATAAAACATTTTTACGCAACTATGAAACAGTACTTGTAAAGGGCGGAGAAATTCACTTCAAAACAGACAACCAAGCCTTGTTCGAATACTCTCTTACAAGTATGGCGGAATATGGCATGCTACTGCCTTTTATTAGTTTAGATCTTCACAACAGTGATTTTGAAGGCAACATTATGACGGAATACGAAGAAAAGTTCTCAAGCAAGGGAAATCGTATTTACCGCGTTGAAGCAAAATATCGTACAGAACCTGCGCAATAATGCGCGGGTTTTTTTATCCTTGGTAAAGAAATAGATTTTTAATAGTAAGTAGCTAGGAAAAATAAGTAACTTGCCGTTCCTATTAATAAATATTTACATACTATGTATAGAGTAGGACAAGTCCTACTAGATTTAAAAATGAAAGGGGTGAGGTGGAATGCCTATTATTAAACCTTTTTTAGCTGCTAGAAGATATAATGCAACAATCGGTGCTGGAACGGGAACTGGAGCAACGTTTAATATTTTAGCAACTGCTTGTACTGATGACACGGGAGCTGCTGCAACAGCATTTCCTGCGTCATTTGCTTATTACAATTTATATGTGAGTGGACAGTTGCAACCTGTGGTTAACTCAAGTGTTACCACAGCAGCAATTACAATTCCAGATGGAAATACTTTAGACCCTGGAGTTGTTGTTAGTGTTGAATTTGTCGTGAACTAGTCAATAAAAAGCGGATTCCTTTAAAGGAATCCGCTTTTTATTGATTGATTAAAATAAACTGAAGTGTGATTATAACACCAGCTGGTGGTGCCTCATCAGCCAATAGTGTAAGCATCCCCGTCTGTACGACATAAGAATTTTGCGACTGAATAACGCCATTAATAAATAAATTCATATAGGATACTTGACTTGGTGCTAAAATCTGCGTCATTCCGAATTGAGGCAAACCGTCGGCATTTGTGTATACAAGACTCGTGCCATCTGAAACAGCAAAATACATTAGATTTGTGGCAGGAATTAGTCCTTGGAAGGTCGGTCCAGTAGCGCCAGTCGGTCCGGTAGCGCCAGTTGATCCAGTAGCGCCAGTCGGTCCAGTAGCGCCAGTTGATCCAGTAGCGCCAGTCGGTCCGGTAGCGCCAGTTGGTCCGTCCGGAACGGGAAGCGCACAAGGAAAATAATAAGGATTGCAGTTCCTTCTAGAATAAAATGACTCCAAAAGAGTCCCCCCTTTTTGACGAACAGAATAAACTTATTATCAGTATATGAACAGATGTAATATTTGACTGTACGGTGGGGGTAGTTTAATTGGGTTTTTACAAGATATTTATGGGCCACCTAAATTATTTCTTATATCGGATCCGGTAGAGGTAGGGTTTGTTTTAATTGTTTTAGTTTGCTTAAAGTTGATAAAAAGTCCTATTGAGCAACAAACAATAAAGAATAGTGCAGGGATGTAAGAAAAATAAAAAAAGCCGCCACAAAGTACTAGCTTTGTGACAGCTTCTTAAAAGGATAAAGAAAGAGCGGGAGCGGCACAAGAATGTCAATGAAGTTAAAAAAGTTTTGAAAACTAAATTTTCAGAAAGTTTATAAACTTAAGGGTTTTTCGCTACTCTTTCTTTATTGTTAAGAGTTTAACATGTATAGTAAAAGAAATCAACGGAAAATAGACAATTTTCTTTTAAATTCGACATTTTAATATATTTAAAATGCAAAAAGCTAGCATTTTGCTAGCTTTTATAGCGCTATAAAGAATCAACATAATGTTTAGCTTCAAGCAATGATCACCCTAAAATCTCTCGTGCCTTCTTGATTGCTTTGATTTTATCCCCATCTTTCACTAGTTGGCTAAGTTCTTCGTTAATTTCATGCTCAGGGAGTCCCATATGTTTAGCGATTCGATCTAATTTTTCCTCTGTTCGCTTTAATCTTGTATGAATGTTGTTTAACTGACCGGAAATATAAAACATACCCAAAGCGATTACTGCTGTAAGAAGTAAAGAATCCACATTTATCTCTCCTTTTCCGCTTTTCTTATAATATCTACGATAAATGGCGCTTTTGCATTTGTGTATGCAACTCTATCAAAACGATGCTTAGTCGCTAATTCTCTCTTTAATTGCTCATATTGCCTACGTACATCAGGATGATTTATTAAATAGTTTCGAAATGAAAGGTTGTTTTGCCAGTCCTCACTACCATATTGATAAATATGTAAATGATGCGTACCTGCTCTCCACAATCCTTTCCGAAAGAATCTTCTATTTGGAAATTCTTGATGAAATACATGTTCATATCCGATTGTTTTCAGTGGTTCAATGAACGTATTTATTTCGTTAAGATCATGAACGCCAACCATTATATCAAGGATAGGTTTTGCGCTTAATCCTTCGACAGATGTACTTCCGATATGTTCAATAGCAAGCACTGCATCACCTATAATATCTTTAATGATTTTTTGTTCTTTCTTAAATTGTAATGCCCACTTTGCCGTATATTCTTCAATTACAACTGGTTTGTCCATATATCGCTCCTTTCTTATTGATTTTATTTAACAAAGTTTTTAGATTGTCCTCTCGGAATGCTTAATATTTTCCACTCTGAACCTTTAATTTGCTTACCGATATATAGAATTTGTCCTAAGTGATTGCTGCAATGGGCAATTTCAATTTGAATGGCCTCTAAAACCGTTAAGGGATTTTTTCTAATGGTCACAACCTTCAGTAGATCATCTGTTTTGAGTTCTTGAATAGTTGAAAATAGAAGGAACCATCCTTTTTCCAAAATATGGAGTAATTCTTCTTTTGATTGGATCGTATCAACGAATTCATCGTCGCGATCTCTTTCTTCTTTTTCTCCATCTGTTGTTAAAAAGCCAGTCCATCTTGAATGCATATTTCCACTTAAATGCTTCATAATGATTGCGACGCTATTAGATTCTTCATTAGGTTGCCAATGGAGTTCTTGTTCGGTTAATTGTTCAATTGCTTGTCCAGCACGTTCTTTTATATGTATAAATTGAGAAAGTATAGTAGACAAAAACTTGTCTTCAACTCGATTCATCCCCAAGTCCCCCTTCTATTTCCTTAATTTACCTTGATTTTATCACAAAAAATATGTGTGATGAGAAAAGGAATACCTTACATAAATGTAATCTTGCTGTCACGTAAATCGATAACAAATCATATATAAAAATTTTATGATACAAACAGACATAGCAAATAGACAGAAGAGGTGTGATTCACTTGAAGAAATATGTAATAGGGATTACGTTATTTATGCTATTATTCTCGGTATCTTCAATGGTAGTTCTAGCTGCAGCTGAAAAAAATGATGCGATAGATATAAAAAAATGGATAGCAAAAGAATATTATGTTCAAATCACTGAGAATGGAAAAGAAGAGCCTGTGGAAGATCATGATGAGAAAAAACAACCCATATATTGGTATACAATGAAATCCTATGATAAAAAAGGGAATGAAGAAACAGTTAAATTTTTTGCAACGAAAAACTTAAAAGTAGGGGCAGTTCTGCGTGTGTATGTAAGTGGTAAATATCCTGACAAAACAAATGGTATTGAAAGTTACGAAGAAATAAAGGCGAATGAAGTACCTGGGAAAGCAAAGGAAAAGTTAGGTGTGAAATAAATAAGCAGCTTGTGGAAACTAGATCCACAAGCTGCTTATTTTATTAAAATATCAATTATGTAGTTTGTTCTATAAACAAATAATGTTTACGATTTAGAAATCAGTAAGTAAGATTTTTTATAAAGTGAAAATTCATTTAAATTAAATAATCCTTATGGTATCCTTAGGTTATGTCTCTCTACCATTTAATGTAAGGAGTTGAGTCGTTATTACTATATTAGAAAATATAAATAAAACTGCTGAATTATTATTAGTTTTATCTACATTTTGCTTTTACATGTATCTAAGAAGAATTAAACTAGAAAGAAAACTTACTGGTTTTGAATTTTCCATGTATATAGTATCACAACTTGCATACATTCTTTGGGGATTTAGCTTTATTTTTAAAATATGGGGATAAAATAAAGTTGTTCTAAATGTTGTATATAGCATTAAAAATAAAAAATATAAAACTGCATAATAAACGGGCATGCTGATAGATTTTTCTAGCTAGCATGCCCTTATTTTATTTCGCACTTCTAGCACTTTTAATTAAATAAAAAGGGATGCATAAAATAGCAATCAGCACTCCAAATAACGCGCATTCTTCGCAAAAGCATCAATAGTATTCATAATTGAATCGCCTTTGCGTTTTCTCGTCTGATCATACTCTTGTAATTCTGTATATTCTTTTTGTAGTCGCTGCATGAAGTATCTCCCCTATATTATTTTTTCATGTACGTGATGAATCCTGATAAGGAAGCCAGCAAAGAAAAAACAAAGGGATCATAAGGAATTGAGTCCTCACACATTTCTTGAACATCTTTACTCCATTCATATAATTTCATTTCGTAAATTCACCTCATCTAATATTTGATAATTCTTAATATTAAAATTATAACACAAAAAAAGTGTTCATAATCAAAGAAGACAGGGGAAAGATAGAATCAAATAAGTCAGATTGAAAACAGTTCGGGCACTTTTTTTAATTACAAAACCACTTACAAAAGTTACAAAAACTATTATTACTATTGAAAGCGTTTTAACATTGTAAATAACAACATAAGGGGGTGCCTCTATGGGGATTCAAAAGCAAGTGGAAACAATGCCGCCTGCAGGTGAGGTAGAAACAAAGCAGGAGACATTTGTTTCAAAAATTATGAACATAAAAATTGGTGTTATACCGTTACCTTTATATCTTGTACTAGCAGCAGTTATTTACGGAGCATCTGTATATAATAAGTTGCCAGCGGATATGATTGGCGGATTTGCAGTTATTATGATTATGGGTATTTTCCTCGGCGATATCGGAATGAGAATTCCAATTTTAAGGAACATTGGCGGACCAGCAATTCTTTCATTATTTATTCCTTCATTTCTTGTGTTCTTTAACTGGATGAACCCAGCATCAATGAATGCTGTAAATATGTTAATGAAAAAATCAAACTTTTTATATTTATACATTTCTTGTTTAGTAATCGGAAGTGTTTTAGGAATGAGCCGTAAAGTATTAGTACAAGGCTTTATTCGTATGTTTATTCCGTTAGTTGTAGGAACACTTGCTTCTATTGCAGTTGGATTATTAGTTGGATCATTATTTGGATTCGAAATGAAGAGAACGTTCTTCTTTATCATTGTACCGATTGTGAGCGGTGGTATCGGAGAGGGGATTTTACCACTTTCTTTAGCCTACAGTGAGATTTTAAATCAATCATCAGCAACATTTGTATCTCAGCTTATTCCAGCGGCGGTTATTGGAAATATGTTTGCGATTGTAGGCGCTGGATATATGAAGCGATTAGGTGAGAAAAAACCAGAGCTTAGCGGTAATGGTGTATTAGTAAAAACAGGTAATCAAGATGACTTATTAAAAGAACAAAATACTGAAAAACCAATTGACTTCTCATTAATGGGAGCAGGTTTATTAATCGCATGTACGTTCTTTATTTTCGGTGGATTAGCTTCTAAATTTATTGGTATTCCAGGGGCGATCATTATGATCTTCTCAGCAGCACTTGTGAAATACTTCAAGTTAATGCCAGCAAAAATGGAGCAAGGTGCATATCATTTATACAAATTTATTTCGACAAGCTTAACGTGGCCATTAATGGTTGGTTTAGGATTATTGTATATTCCGTTAAAGGATGTAGCAGCTGTTCTTTCAGTTGGATATGTTGCGGTGTGTGCATCAGTAGTAATAACAATGATTGCAACTGGTTTCCTTGTTGGGAAAGTTATGAAAATGTACCCAGTTGAGTCAGCGATTGTAACAGGATGCCATAGTGGACTTGGCGGAACGGGAGACGTTGCAATTTTATCAGCTTCAAACCGTATGGAATTAATGCCGTTTGCACAAATTTCAACGCGTTTAGGCGGAGCAGCAATGGTTGTAACTGCATCAATTTTATTAAAAATGTTTTCGTAATGTAACAGCAGACAAGCTAGCTATGTAAAGACGTAGCTAGCTTGTAAAATTAGGAGGAGATTATTTTTATGTTAGAGAGTCAAATTAAAGAGCGTTCGTTATTACTTCATAAAGAATTAGTAGGAAAAATTGAAATTACAAGTAAAGTAGAAGTGAACTCAGCTGATGATTTAAGTTTGACATATACACCGGGCGTAGCGGAATCTTGTAAGGCAATTGCGGCAGATGAAGAAACAGCTTATGACTATACAGCACGTGGTAATATGGTTGCGGTTGTCTCAGATGGAACGGCAGTACTTGGCTTAGGTGATATTGGACCGAAAGCGGCTATGCCTGTTATGGAAGGGAAAAGTATTTTATTTAAAAAGTTTGCGAATGTCGATGCATTCCCACTTTGTCTTGGAACGACTGATGTAGATGAAATCGTAACCATCGTTAAAAATTTAGAACCTACATTTGCGGGTATTAATTTAGAAGATATTGCAGCACCGCGCTGTTTTGAAATTGAAAAGCGTTTAAAAGAAGAAACAAATATTCCAGTATTCCATGATGATCAGCACGGAACAGCAATTGTTGTTTTAGCGGCAGTTCTTAACGCATTAAAAGTAGTAGATAAAGCAATGGATGAAGTGAAGATTGTTATTAATGGTGCTGGTTCTGCAGGGATTGCGATTGGTAAATTGTTATTAAAAGCAGGCGCACAGCATATGACATTAGTAAGTTTAGAAGGTATTGTGTGCGAGGGAGAATCATGGATGAACCCTGCACAAATCGAGATTGCGAAAGCAACAAATCGCGAACATGTACGCGGAACATTAAAAGAAGCGATTCAAGGCGCGGACATTTTTATCGGCGTATCTGCTCCTAATGTGTTAACAAAAGAGCATGTAAAGACAATGAACGAAAATCCGATTGTATTTGCAATGGCAAATCCAGTACCAGAAATATTCCCAGAAGAGGCATTAGAGGCTGGTGCAACTGTTGTTGGAACAGGGCGTTCTGATTATCCAAACCAAGTGAACAACGTATTAGCATTCCCGGGTATATTCCGCGGTGCATTAGATGTGCGTGCGACAGATGTTACGGAGGAAATGAAATTAGCTGCCGCATATGGGATCGCTAATATCATTACAGATGAAGAGCGAAATGCAAATTATGTCATTCCAAATCCACTCGATAAACGAGTTGTACCAAGTGTAGCAGCTGCAGTCGCAAAAGCAGCAATTGAATCAGGTGTGGCGCAAATTAAAAAAATGCCAAACTATTCAATCGAACAGTAAAGTGAAACTTCCTCTTGGGAAAAAGAGGTTAGTAGAACCAATCGGGCTTTTACGGGAAGCTAACTGCCCGTAAAAGCGGGATAAAATGAAACTTTGAATAGAAGTTTCATTTTATAAGAACTCGATACATTTAGAAATATACAAAAGTCTCTTTAGAAAAAAACTAAAGGGGCTTTTTATATTGCAAAAAAACATAATAGTCTCGATATAAAAGGAACCACCCCTTTTTACAAAATGTACATGAACTCCTCTTTCGATTGTATCGTATTAACGAACTCATCATCTTGATCTGCTATTCTTTTTGTAGAAATCTATAAAAAGAATAGCGTTTTTCTACGTTTGCTAATCTCCTTTTTTTATTTACAAAAAGAATTACAAAACTTTCAAAATCTATTTTTATTGTTGAAAGCGCTTTATTATGTGAGTAAGAACATAAGGCGGTGCCTGCATGTGGATTCAAAATAAAAAGGAGACTCTTTTATTAAAAATGTTTTGGTAATGTATGCAGATAAGCTAGCTTGTAAAATTCGGAGGAGGTCATTTCTATGTTAGAAAGCCAAATTAAGGAACGTTCATTATTACTTCATAAAAAGTTAGTAGGGAAAATTGAAATTACAAGTAAAGTAGAAGTGAATTCAGCAGATGATTTAAGTTTGACATATACACCGGGCGTAGCGGAGTCTTGCAAGGCAATTGCTGCAGATGAAGAAACAGTTTACGATTATACAGCACGTGGTAATATGGTTGCTGTAGTTTCAGACGGAACAGCAGTACTTGGATTAGGGAATATTGGACCAAAAGCAGCTATGCCTGTTATGGAAGGGAAAAGTATTTTATTTAAAAAGTTTGCGAATGTCGACGCATTTCCGCTTTGCCTTGGAACGACTGATGTAGATGAAATCGTAACCATCGTTAAAAATTTAGAACCTACATTTGGGGGTATTAATTTAGAAGATATTGCAGCACCACACTGTTTTGAAATTGAAAAGCGTTTAAAAGAAGAAACGAATATTCCAGTGTTTCATGATGACCAGCATGGAACGGCAATTGTTGTTTTAGCGGCAGTTATTAACGCATTAAAAGTAGTAGATAAAGCAATGGATGAAGTAAAGTTTGTCATTAACGGGGCTGGCTCTGCAGGGATTGCGATTGGTAAATTATTATTAAAAGCAGGCGCACAGCATATGAAATTAGTAAATTTAGAAGGTATCGTGTGCGAGGGAGAGTCATGGATGAACCCTGCACAAATCGAGATTGCGAAAGAAACGAATCGCGAACATGTACGCGGAACATTAAAAGAAGCGATTCGAGGCGCAGACATTTTTATCGGTGTATCTGCTCCTAACGTATTAACAAAAGAACTTGTGAAGACAATGAATGAAAGTCCGATCGTGTTTGCAATGGCAAATCCAGTACCAGAAATATTCCCAGAAGAGGCATTAGAGGCCGGTGTAGCTGTTGTTGGAACAGGACGTTCTGATTATCCAAACCAAGTGAACAACGTATTAGCATTCCCAGGTATATTCCGCGGTGCATTAGATGTGCGTGCGACAGATGTTACGGAGGAAATGAAATTAGCTGCCGCATATGGAATTGCTAATATCATTACAGATGAAGAACGAAATGCAAATTACGTCATTCCAAATCCGCTCGATAAACGAGTTGTACCAAGTGTAGCAGCTGCAGTCGCAAAAGCAGCAATTGAATCAGGAGTGGCACAAATTACAAAAGTGCCAAACTATTCAATTGAACACTAAAGTGAAACTTCCTCTTGGGAAAGGCTATTCTTCCCAAGAGGTTAGTAGAACCAATCGGGTTTTTACAGGCAGTTAGCTTCCCGGTTCTTTGCTAGCCTTTACTGCCCGTTAAAGCGGGATAAAGCGAAACTTCGTCTTGGGAAAGGTTTTTCTTTCCAAGATGTTAGTTGAGCCAATCGGGTTTTTACGGGCAGTTTACTTCCTAGTTCTTTGCTAGCCTTTACTGCCCGTTAAAGCGGGATAAAATGAAACTGTGATGAAATAAATATATTGAATTTGGACATACTACGAATCCAAAAGGTGTGGATTGTGTATGTCTAAGTTGGATACATATCATCCATTTTTTTAACTTATCCCCACCTTAAGAGGTGGGGATAAGTTTTATTCTTTCTTTATATATCTATTTTCAACATATAAGTCGCTGCTATGCAGCATAAAATTGCTGGCTCCTTTTGTTTTAAACCTTGCGTGTGGTAGGAAAAGATCTGATTGTTTCTATGCGTGGCCATATTCTCTTGTCTATCTAAAAAACGTTATATATTCCAATAATTCTGTTGAAGACTTCTCTGGATTTTTTTGGAGTTTCAATGAGTGAAATGTTCCATATAACCGTACTTAAGAAAAAAAGTTGTTTTCATTGTAAAGAATTAGTATTATAGATTTCGCATGCAATATAGAAATTACAGGGGGAACAGGCGGGATGGAGAAAAGTAAGACGTTTTGGGACTTGCAGAAAACGATCGCATTTTTAGTATGTGCTGTAGTTGCATTTGCTTTACTTGTAACTGATATTTTAATTAGTCATCATGTCGAACGTACGACAGAAGAAAGTCAAATTGAAAAAGCAAAAGTGGTTGCACGTATTACAGCAAATTCACCGCTCGTAATTGATGCTTTATCGGGAAGAAAAGATGAATCTGAAATTCAGCCGAATGTAAATCGGCTTTTAAAAAATACATATGTTCAATTCATTGTCGTTATGGATATGAATGGGATACGAAAATCTCATCCAGATCCAACGAAAATAGGCCAACATTTCGTTGGAGGCGATGAGGAAACGGCCTTGAAAGGAAAAGAGTATGTATCAACAGCAAAAGGGACATTAGGAAGGTCTATGCGAGTATTTGTACCAATCTTTTCTGAAACGAAAAAACAAATAGGGGTTGTAGCTGTTGGAATTTCAGCTAATAATGTAGAAGAGATGGTCGAAGAAAGCAGAAATATTATGTATATCGGTGTCAGCGTTGGGATTTTAGTAGGAATTATAGGGGCTATTTTATTGGCTAGACACATTAAGAAAATTTTATTCGGTCTCGAACCTAGTGAAATTTCAAAGATTTTAGAAGAACGCAATACGATGTTACAGTCTGTCAAAGAAGGAATTATCGCAATTGATAAGGATGCGCGGATTACTTTAATTAATAACGAAGCCAGGCGGTTAATTGGGAAAAGCGGGATTAAAGAAGAGTTTATTGGTAAAGACATTAAGAAATATATGCCGAATTCACGGATAAAAGAAGTATTGCAAACCGGAGTAGCGCAGTTCGATGAGGAACAAAGTCTACATGGAATTACAATTGTTACGAACCGGGTTCCATTATATGTAAAGGGAGAAATTGTTGGGGCGATTGCGACATTTCGTGATAAAACAGAAATAAGAAAATTAGCAGAGCAGTTAACCGGTATTCGACTATATGCAGAGGCTTTGCGTGCACAATCTCATGAATTTATGAACAAGATGCATGTTGTTTTGGGATTAACACATATGAAGAATTATGAACAATTAGAAACGTATGTTAGCAGTATGGTATCAGAGCATCAATATGAAATTGGAGATGTGATGCGGAAGATAAAAAATCCTGTGTTTGCAGGTTTTTTACTTGGGAAACTTAGCTATGCAAGAGAAAAAGGAATCGAATTAACGATCAGTGAAGATGCTTATTTACCAGAGCCGGAAGATGAGGATATTATTCATGAACTCATTACAATTGTAGGGAATTTAATTGATAATGCCTTGGATGCAGTAGCGGATTGTAAAAATAAGCAGGTAAATGTTGAAATTATATATTACAATGGACTAATTGTAAAAGTTACAGATACAGGTAATGGGATTAAACAAGAAGAAATAGATAAATTATTTGTAAAAGGGTACTCTACAAAAGGAGAAAATCGCGGATATGGCTTATATCTTGTGAAAGAAAGCGTAGAGCGCATAAAAGGAACTATACATATCGATTCAGTATTAGGAAAGCGAACGACAATCTCAATTGAAACACCATATAAAAGTAGGGATGAGATAGAACTATGATCAAAGTTTTAATTGTAGAAGATGACCCAATGGTAGCGATGTTAAATAAACATTATTTAGAACAAGTTGGCGGGTTTGAACTTGTTCATATAGCTAACTCTGTAGATGAAGCGTTACGTGTACTAGAAGAATCCCATATAGATTTTATATTACTTGATATTTTTATGCCTGGTGATACTGGGTTTGAATTGTTATTGCATATTCGAAATAAAGAAAAAGAAATTGATGTGATGATGATTTCTGCGGTGCATGATATGGTAAGTATTAAAAAGGCACTGCAATATGGAGTTGTAGATTATTTAATTAAGCCATTTACATTTGAACGTTTTAAGGAAGCATTATCTGCTTATCGTGAAAAATTTAAATTTATGAAGGCGCAGCCTAATATTAATCAATCTGAACTAGATGCATTGATTTTACAAAAAGAAAAAATAGAACCTCTTGCAGGTAAAGAACTGCCAAAAGGACTAACAAAGCAAACATTGCAGCTAGTTTGGAAACAGATACAATTGCTTCATGGAAAAATATTTACAACAGAAGAAATGGCACAATTGGTTGGGATTTCTAGAGTTTCCATTCGAAAGTATGTCATGTTTTTAATTGAAATTGGAGTTTTAGAGAATGAAATGGTGTATCAACAAGTAGGAAGACCGGTAAGTAAACTGCGTTGTATTGATGAAAGCAAAATACATTTGTACATATGAAGCTGTTCCCAAATGGCGTTCTAAACGTTTTTTGGGGGGCAGTTTTTTTGTTGGAAATAAGCGTGGATCATAAGTGTTTTTAAAATTATGTGAACATTTTAAGATAGATTGTAGAATGATGTCGAATTAATGAGAAAATTGTCACTTTTCATCTTGTAGCCGTGTATTTTTAGTGTTAAACTTGAACTCACAAAGAGGAAGTAGCAAATTCTTTTTTTAGAAATAGAAGACTGAAAATTCTATTTTTTAAGGTTTTCTCTGTTTTTTCGTGATTGTTATGTATGTGTATAGGCTACTTTTTCTTTGTTTTATCTTATATCAAGCACATAGGCATGGAGGTGATGAAGAAGGGTTATCAATCATATAGTAGGAGTAGTTTTAAAAAAAATTTAAACAAATAGTTGACAAATGGCTCTCTTTTTAATAATAATTAAATTATAATCATTTTAAATAAATAATTATTATATAAGAGGAGGCTCCAAAATGAACCAACACAATCGCTTAACAACAAACCAAGGTGCTCCTGTAGGGGATAATCAAAATTCTCGTACAGCAGGTCGTCGCGGGCCAGTATTATTAGAGGATTATCATTTAGTAGAAAAATTAGCTCATTTTGATCGTGAACGTATTCCTGAGCGCGTTGTACATGCACGAGGTGCTGGTGCTCATGGTGTTTTCGTAACAAAAAATAGTATGAAAGAATATACAAGAGCAGCATTCTTACAGAAAGAAGGAACAGAAACACCTGTATTTGTTCGTTTCTCAACGGTTATTCATGGGCAAGGTTCTCCAGAAACAGCTCGTGATCCAAGGGGATTTGCGGTGAAGTTTTATACAGAAGAAGGGAACTATGATCTTGTTGGTAACCACTTACCTGTATTTTTCATTCGTGATGCAATCAAATTCCCAGATATGGTGCATTCTTTAAAACCAGCGCCTAATACAAATATTCAAACACCAGATCGTTATTGGGATTTCATGACGCTAACACCAGAATCGACTCATATGTTAACTTGGGTATTTTCTGATTACGGTACACCTGCAAATTATCGCGAAATGGAAGGCTTCGGTGTTCATTCATTTAAATGGGTAAACGACAATGGCGAGGTTGTATATGTAAAATATCACTGGAAGCCAAAGCAAGGTGTACGTAACTTTAATGTAAAAGAAGCCGAACAAATGCAAGGAAAAGATTTTAATCATGCAACTCGTGATTTATTTGATGCGATTGAGCGTGGAAATTATCCAAAATGGGATCTTCACGTACAAGTTATGAAACTAGATGAAATGGATTCCTTAGAGTTTGATCCACTAGATCCAACAAAAATGTGGTCAGAAGATCGTTTCCCATTAACGGAAGTAGGTACAATGACGTTAAATCGTAACCCACAAAATTTCTTTGCAGAAGTTGAGCAAGCGGCATTTTCACCAAGCGCAACTGTGCCTGGTATTGAGCCATCTGAGGATAAATTATTACAAGGACGTTTATTCTCTTATCCAGACACACAACGTTATCGCTTAGGGGCAAATTACTTACAAATCCCTGTAAACTGTCCGTACGCAGCGGTGCATAATCAACAGCGTGATGGTTTCATGCAAGTAAATCAACAGTCATCTACAATCAATTACGAACCAAGTCGTCATGCGGAAAATCCAACTGAAGATTCGGTATATCGCGATTCAACTATGAAACTTGAAGGTTATGTATCTCGTGAGAAAATTGAGAAGCCAAATGATTTCCAACAAGCGGGTGAGCGTTATCGTTCATTCTCAAAAGAAGAACAAGATAATTTAATTGCAAACTTGGTAAATGATTTGAAAGGTGTAAATGAACAAACAAAACTGCTTGCGATTTGTAATTTCTTCCGTGCAGATCGAAAATATGGTATGCGTTTAGCAGAAGCGTTAAACGTTGATATTTCAGCGTATGTGGGAGGATCTGTGAGGTAGGAGGAATGACCATTCTTTTATATGAAAGTTAAAAAACAGTATACTTCCAGATAGACGAGAGCACCTGGCCGTGCATAGAAACGGCCAGGGCCTTTTCTACAATCGTACGATGCGAACGGCGTAGCGTACAAGTATGAAGTAAAAGAACAACCAGTAGCAGGATACCAATCCGAAGTGAATGGTTATGACATTACGAATACAAAGATTAAAGTCCCAACAAATACAGATACAAATACAGATATAAAAACAAACACAGGTACAAACACGAATATTAAGAATCCAGAAGCGTCATCTAATAAAAAGGATAATAAGGGCAGGGATTACTTCCTGAAACAGGGGGAACATCAGAATGGATGATTTCAGTAGCAGGAGGAATGATGTTGTTTGTTTTAGGTGGAATGTTATTATTCCGTCGAAGAGTTAAATAATTAGATTGTTTTTTATCAAAAACCCGAGTAGTAGACAGGTTAAAAAGTCGCTACTCGGGCTTTTTATTATTTAGAACTTGTCTTTTTAAAACAAATAATCCTTTTTGCATATAGTGATAGGGAGAGTGGAGGGATAAAATGACGAGAATTGCGTATACAGAAAGTGATGTGGATTTATTAGCTCGTCTCATGCGTGCAGAGGCAGAAGGAGAAGGGCAACAAGGGATGATGGCTGTAGGGACAGTAGGTGTGAATCGCGTCATGTGTGATTGTTTAGACTTTAAACAAATTACAAATATTTCGCAAATGGTGTATCAGCAGCCAGGCGGATTTGAAGCAACGACGAAAGGGTATTTTTATCAAAGAGCAAGAGAGAGCGAGAAAGAAATGGCAAGAAAGTGTTTGAATTATGCTCGTATATGGCCAGGTGTATATTCTTTGTGGTTTTTTCGGCCAGTTGGTAATTGTCCTCCGACGTGGTGGGATCAGCCTCATGCAGGACAATACAAGAATCATTGTTTTTACGAACCGACTGGAGACGAATGCCCGAAAGTATATAGTGGAAAGTAGCGCAGAAGAAATATATCAGTGCTTTTTACAATTTATCGGCGATTCGACACAAAATAAAGATTGTTCGATGAGAGTCGACGGATAAAAAAACCATCTCATTTGCAAAATGAGGTGGTTTTTGTTATTTTCATAGAAAATAATACTGAGAGGAAGCGATTGTTATATGATGCCTGAGATTGTAGTTAGAGGATTTTTTGAAGAAATACGTTCAGGACGTAATCTGCATTTAGTAACAGAGTTTATGGCAGAAAAAGTGTTGGCTCATCAAGTTCAAGCTGAAGATGAAGTAACAGTTGAAAGATCTCCTATGGATTATGCGGATCATGTACAAGAGATGTTGGATGTTTATGGTACGTTTACTTTAGAAATTCAAGAGTTGTTAGCATCTCAGCAAGATCGTGTATATGTTCGCTGGAAACAAACAGGTACTCATATTGGTGAAGTTGATGGATACCAACCAACTAGACTTCCTATCATTGAATTAGCGAGCGCGGTGTATCGTGTAGAAGGCGGAAAAATTGTGGAGTACTGGATTCAAATTGACCGCACTGGTATTACGGCTCAATTAGAACGAAATAAAAAGAAAAAAATCGAAAATCATTAAAAATATGTATTGTATATCGTTAAAACAAAAAGCATTTCTTTCTATGATGCATATAGAAAGAAATGCTTTTTGTTTTACTTAATAGGACTGTTATATAAATCCATTTTAATTTTTAAATATATAAATCGTTGCTATGGAGAATACAACATGATCTACACTCACTCACTTTGTTTTAAACCTCGCATGTGGCAGGAAAAGGCCTTGACTAATTCCATGCATGGCTAGATGCTCTTGTCCTTCGCTAAAAGAAAGGTGTTTTTATTTTTTTTAACTCGGATATATATAGTTCATGAATAATGAGCCAAAATGCTCATATAGAATATTTTCCCTTAGGAAATACATACTAAACAATAATATAAAACGTACGTAGAGAGTGGGGGAGTTCATGGTTAATTTTCTGAAACGGTTAAAAAGCAGGGGCAATCCTAGGTCGTTTTCAAGACGCGACGATCGTCATTTTCAGGATGAAAATATAGAGGACTCCCTCTTAGATGCGGATTTATCTAAAAACATTGGTGAGCTTCAGGAACTCTTTCGTCAAGCTCCTGATTTAGTGATTCGGCGGTTTTCAATGTCAGGAGATGGAATAGAAGCAGCTTTAGTATATTTGTCTGGATTAACTGATAAGCTATCGATTCAAAAACATGTTTTAACTCCATTGATGGATAGCGTCTATGATGCGAATGCGGAACTTCCAATTCCATTGGGTCATGTTGAAATAATTAATACGTGGGGCCGAATTGAAAATGCTATTTTGGAAGGCGATAGTATTTTATTCCTTCATGGCCAAGCTACAGCGTATCAATTAGATACAAAAGGATGGCCGCAAAGAAATATTGAAGATACTCGTAATGAAATATCTCTAAAAGGTTCTCATCAAGCGTTTGTAGAAACTGGAAGTCAAAATATCGCAATGATTCGAAGATACATCCCTCATCGCGAATTCAAGGTGCAAGAAATAACAGTTGGTATGCGAAGTAAAACGAGAATTTCTATTTTATATTTGAAAGATGTAGCTTCTGAAGATGTTCTGAAAGAATTGGAAACACGGATTCAAGGTATTACGGTCGACTCTATAGCGAGTGCGGGTGAACTTATCGAATTCATTGAAGATAATCCGTATTCACCGTTTCCGCAATTTATGCTAACTGAAAGACCAGACGTGGCTATATCTCATATTCTTCAAGGGAGATTTGTAGCTGTAGTGGATCGTTCTCCCCATGTATTAATTGCTCCAACAAACTTTATCTCCTTTTTTCAAGGAGTCGACGATTACGGGACACGTTGGTTAGTTGCTTCGTTTATTCGGATACTCCGGTTTATTGCTTTTATGATAGCTCTATTTTTACCTGCGAGTTATGTTGCGTTTATTTCCTTTAATTTTGAAGTTATTCCTGTAGAACTTTTTTTATCTATCGCAGAATCAAGAACGCGTGTACCTTTTTCTCCAGTTATGGAAGCGCTACTTATGGAAATGACACTGGAAATGATGAGAGAAGGCGCCCTACGGCTACCTGCTCCAATCGGTCAAACAGTTGGAATTGTAGGCGGGATTATTATTGGACAGGCCGCTGTTCAAGCGGGAATTGTCAGCAACATTATGATTATCGTTGTTGCTGTTACGGCTATCGCTTCTTTTATTATTCCTAATTATGATATGGGAGCGGCGATCAGACTGTTGCGCTTTCCTATGATGATATCGGCTGCTTTGTTTGGGATTGTCGGAATTGTTATCGGGTGGATGACATTAGTTGCACATCTCATCAGTCTTGAATCGCTCGGAACTCCTTATGGGACTCCGTTAGCACCGTTTCGCTTTGCTAATATGAAGGATACTTTTATACGCTTTCCTTTATGGACAATGAAAAATCGTCCTAAGGGTACGGGAGCTACTCAATCTATTCGACAAGGAAAAAACCATAATAAAAGGTGAAACTATGAAAAAGTATGCCTATAATGACATTACTCTTCTGCAGTATATTTTTTTAATTAATGGAATGCAGGTAGGAACTGGAGTTTTATCTCTCCCGCGAGTGCTTGCAGAAAAAGCTGGAACGGATGGATGGATAGCTATAATTATCGGTTGGATATTCTCCACGATATCCGGTATTTTTATTGTGAAAACATCTGCAAGATATCCAGAGGACACGCTTTATGACATTCTTATACGATTGTTTGGCAAAATAGTTGGGAAAGCGCTAATTGTTATTTATATGATCTATTTTGCTTGTTATTCGTGCATCATTCTTGTGAATACCATGCTGTATATTAAGGGGTGGCTTCTTCCGAAAACGCCTGACTATATCATTATATTTTTGTTTTCAATTCCTACATTTCTTGTTGTGCGCAATGGCATTCGGATAATAGGGCGTTACTGTGAACTCGTTTTTTATATGATGATTTGGCTTCCGCTCTTTTTTTTGATACCGCTAAAAGGAGGTTGGAGTTGGCTGCCGTTCTTTCCGCTCTTAAAAGAAGGATGGAAATCGGTATTAACAGCTGTACCAACTACTATTTTTACTTTTTTAGGGTTTGATATCGCGTTCTTTTTATATCCCTTCTTACAAAAAAAACAGTATGCAGTCCATGGAATCGTGATTGCCAATACTTTGACGATGTTATTTTATTTATTTACTACTCTTATTTGCTTTGCCTATTTTAGTCCTGACAGTATTACGGAATTTAATCAGCCTGTACTAAATTTATTGAAAGTAATTGAATTTCGGTTTTTAGAACGTTTTGACATGTTTTTATTAGCTGTTTACTTAATTGTTGTTTCAACAGCTTGGATGCCTTGCATATACTGCGCTGTATTTTGCTCTAGTCAATTACTTGGAAAACAAGACCATAGTTCTCACGTCATCGTTCTATTATTACTTATTATAGGTTTCATATTTTGGAACCTTCCTACTTGGAATAAAGCTGATAGTTGGCAACAGGCAGTATCAAATGCGGGATTAGGATTGACGTATATATCACCTGTAGTCTTATGGATATATAGCTGGGTATATGAGAAGTACCATCGGAGGGGAATACAGTGAAAAGGAAGGTGCTATGTTGTGTCTTGTTATTGACGTTTATGACGACAGGGTGTTTTGATCAAACAAATGTTGAAGACGTTTCCCTTAGTCTTATAATTGGTGTGGATTTAGATCATAATGATAATTTATTGGTGTACATGTCAAGCCCTGTTTTTAATAAAGAAGCAAAGAGTAAAGAAGAAAATACTGGTGTGAAATCTGTTACAGTTCGAAATGCTAGAGAGAAATTCGATGCTACAGTTATGGCGTTAACATCAGGAAGTAAAACGCAAGTCTTCTTAGTTGGGAAACGGCTGCTGCAACGAGCAAATTGGGATGATTACCTCGATCCATTTTACCGAGACCCAAAAAATACAGTGACTGCAAGGATTGTCGCTGTTGATGGACCTGTTTCGGACGTAATCTTTTATAACCCAAAAGATAAGCCACGGCTCCCTTTGTATTTAACGAAACTAGTTGAAACGGCCTCTAAACGAAATGTTGTGGTAAAAACAACTCTTCAAGAATTGCATGAACAAATGAAAGATAAAGGGATGACAGCGAGTATTACCGAGATGAAAAAAAAGAAGAAAATATGGCTGACAGGAACAGCCCTTTTGGACGAAAAAGGAAAATATAAATTAACGCTGAAACCCGATGAAAACAGATTGTTACGCATCTTACAGCATAAAAATAATGGTGAGTTTCTATTCACAATTGCAACCAATCCGAAAGCGGATGACAGTAATAAAGATTGGATAAGCTTTGTTGCTCAAAATATTAAGGTAAAGACTAAGGTGAAATATGACAGTAAATTTATGTTTCATATAGATGTAAAGATGAGAATCGCCATTACAGAACGACTTTTTCCATTTAATACAAAAAAGGAGGCAGCAAAGCTGGAAAAAGCTATTGAAACGAAATTGCAAGCTGATTTCAAGAATTTAATAAAGAAAATACAAGCTGCTGAAATCGATCCGATTGGACTGGGTACATATGCAAGAACTTATACATATCCAGAGTGGAAAAAAGTCCAAAATAATTGGAATAAAGCATTGGCAAAAGGGGATGTGAACGTTAAGGTACATGTGACAATTGGTGGGATGGGAACGATTAAGTAATAAGCGTTTAACTGGAATTCGTATAAAAACTGCAAGCCCCTTCAATTTTATGAAGGGGCTTTTCTCATGACAGCTGATTTAAAGCGGCAATACTTCTTCTAGATGTGTATTCAGTTCAAATATAAATTTATCAATATCTGGATTTTTTATTACATCATAGCAAGCAAAGCTCTTTAACGGCTTCATACCGATAAACTCGTGTGTTCGATGTAAATGACTGAGTGCTTCTTCTAAACTCTTTCCTCCAAAGAATTGTGCTGGATCGTTAAATGCTTGCTTAGGAGCATTCCATGTAGTTGAAAACATATAGTGTTTGTCAGTTAATAAGCCGCCTCTTCCATATTGCTCAGATCCTTTGAAAAATAATCCATAAGCATACACTTCATCCATATATGTCTTCAGTAAACCAGGCACATTGAACCAATAAATAGGTGTTTGAAAGATGATAATATCAGCCCATAAAAACTTACTTTGTTCTTCCTCGATATTGTATCCGTTTTGAACAACTGTTGTTTGGACATCGTTATTTGCACTTAATACATTCACTATGTTATCTGTCAAGGTTTTATTTAATGTTCCTTCTGCTGATCTGTAAGTTTGATGGCCGTTTATAATAAGGATATTTTTCATTGTAGTTTTCCCCTTTATTTTATGATGTGTTTCCATTAATTTTCCGGTACAACGCCGAGTTGTTGCATAAGCGTTAGATTATCTTCTAAGTGCCAATCTTCAACAATTTTCCCATCTTTCACTCGTAAAATATCGATAGCAAAGAAGTGAACAGCTTTGCCAGTTGGCTGTTTCTCTCCAAAGTTACCTTTATGTGTTCCAGTGAATGATAGACGGGCTGTTACTTTGTCGCCAGTTACTAGTAAATCCTCGATGTTACACTGTAAGTCGGGAACGGCTTTACGGAAATTGCTTGATGCAAATGTTAAGCCTTTTGGTCCTTGAGGACGCTCTTTCGGCAGCGTGTTATCAAAAAAGTTGTCTGTAACAGTTTGTGGGATTAGAGCGTCATTACCAGTATTCCAAAATGCATAGAAGCGCTGGGCAGCATGAACCATTTCCGTAGCTTTCTGTTGATTCAACGAAGGATCGATTGTCATCGATTTAGGTTGTGGAAAATCCCTCAACAATTGAATATCTTTCTTGGCTGGTGCAGCAGTCTTGTATTCTGATGTTTGTGTATGACAAGCTGCCAACATAATCATGAACCCGAAGATACTTATGGCACTAGCTATGTTTTTTACACCCATTTTTATAACCTCCTTATTTTGTAAAAAGCGTCGGTCGCTAATAATATTTTATGTATAGTTAGTTCCTTTTGGGAAGTAGTGATATTTATTTCATATAGTTACCGTAAAGATAGAATTGTGATACCATAAAGAAAATGAATCGAAAAAAATTTTAGGAGCGTGGTTCAGTGAGTAACATGGAGCAAATCAAATTAACAAAAGGAACACCAGGACAGGTTTGTCCCATTGCGAAAACACTTGATGTGATCGGGACAAAGTGGACGTTTTTAATTATTCGGGATCTTCTTATTGAAGGAACGATGCGATTTAGTGATTTGCAAAAATCAATAGACGGAATTAGCCCAAAAACGCTCTCGCTTCGTTTGAAGGAACTTGAAGCACAAGGAATTGTAGAAAGAACGGTATATCCAGAAGTTCCCCCGCGGGTTGAATATACATTAACGGAGAAGGGAGAACGTTTAGAACATATTTTTATTGAACTAAAGCGCTTCGGATTAACGTTATAGAAAACACTGTAAATAATCACAAATAAAAGCGCTCAGAATTCTATCATTCTGAGCGCTGATTTATGATTTCGTAAAGTATTCATTTGTTTCGTAAGCGATTTTCATCTTAGGCAACAATGTTTTTAACTCCATTAAGTCATTTATTACAAAATCAGCTTGTACAAGTTCCTCTTCTTGTGCAAAATCAAAATTACATCCAATTGCGATCAAAGCATTATCTTTCGCTGCATTTATATCAGATAGACGATCACCGACTACTGCAGCCTTTTTTATATCATATTTTTCGATAATTGTTTTAACTAAATCACCTTTATCGAGCGTTTGTATTTGTTGAATACTAAATGTTTCAGTAACCCAATTATTCAAATTATAATAACTTACAATTGCTTGTAAATATTCCGTTAAACCATTACTTGCTATGTAAATGGAATAATTATTTTCTTTTAAATAACTAAAAATTCCCTCTACATTGGGATATAATGCACCTTTCCCGCTTCTTATATTTTCAATTAATCTTTCCAAAAAATAAGCATCCGTTTGTGCTCTTACTTCACTAGAATGATTAGGTAACAAAGCTTCCCATACTTTTGGTAAAGGTACTCCCATAATTTCACGATATGTATCAATAGGGGTTACTGTATCCCATAAATGTAGTGATCGTAAATGATTAAAAGTATCATCAAGTGATAATTCTAGAATTTTTTCTGTTTGAAATAAAGTTCCGTCCATATCAAAAATTAATGATTGTAACATTGGTTTCTCTCCCTTTTTATCATTGCTGACATAACTTAAATTCCTATTCAGCGAATGCGACTTATCAGTTTACGTGCAAATTCTCGTAATCTTTAAATAAATTTTAACATAAATTTACAATGGTCATTCTCATTTTTTATCCCGCATTAACGGGAAGTAAGACCTCGACCTCAAGATTGAGAGAAAAGCGAAGAAGATAGGTGGAGGATAACTGCCCGTAAAAGCCCGATTGGTGAGGGCTGATTAAAGTTTCACTTTATTAAGCATGATGAAAACAAGAATTTCATCATACGAGGAGGAAAAAATGAAAAGGATTTTACTCGTGCTAGGAATTGTAATACTGGGATTGGCAGGATGGATTGTTTACCAACATTCTTATGATATAAAGCAAGAAGAAGTAACGATTCAAACGAAAGAAACTACATTACACGGTGTTGTTTCTTTTCCTAAAGAAAAAGAAAAGCCAGGATTAATTATTTTTGTTCATGGTGATGGACCTGTAAACGCAACGTATGATGATGGCTATTTACCTTTATGGGAGGAATTAGCGAAAAAAGGGTATGCGTCCTTAGCTTGGGATAAGCCTGGTATTGGAAAATCAACTGGAGATTGGCTAAATCAGTCGATGGAAGATCGCGCCAATGAAGTAATCGAAGTGATTGAATGGGCAAAGAAAAATCTTGATATTAATCCTAAAAAAATAGGTTTATGGGGAGCGAGTCAAGGAGGATGGGTTGTCCCAAAAGTAGCAAATGCTAGTGATGATGTTTCGTTTAGTATTTTAGTGTCACCTGCGATTGATTGGATCGAACAAGGAAAGTATTATACGGAAAAAAGTATGACTAGTACTGGTGCAACGAAAGAAGAAATCAATCAACGAATGAAAAATAATGAAAAAGTTCTAGAGTTACTTTTGAAAAATAGTAATTATGAAGAATACAAAAATGTAACGAACGATAAAGGAGATATCTCTAAAGAAAGATGGGATTTTATTAAAAAGAATGTAAATAGCGATGCCACAAAGGACCTCACAGAAACAAAAAAGCCTGTTAAGTTAATTGTTGGTGGTCGTGATGAAAATGTAGATGTTAAAAACACGATGGCAGTTTATAAAAAAGAAGTGCGGAAAGAGCTGTTATCAGTATCGTATTTACCTGAAGCAAATCACTCCATGTTGAAACCGCAATATGTAAATTCAGAATTGGGTATGTTTGTGAAATCTATTTTTGATCCTAGAGAGCTATTTGACGATGAATATGTGAAGTCGGTTAGTGAGTTTGTCGATCAGATGAAGAGATGAAGTGAATACAGTAAATTTTTTTAGAAGTGCCCCCTTATTAAAAAAGAAACTTTCCAAAAAGTAACTATATGAATTAAATATCACTACTTCAAAAAAGAAAGTTATAGAATTACAATAACCTCAGCAAAACAAAACAAGAAAAACTGGGGGAAATGAACATGTTACACAATAAAAAAGTTGTCATTATCGGTGGTAGTTCTGGAATTGGTTTAGAAACGGCGAGACTTGCGCTTATGCAAGGCAGCGAGGTCATCATTGCTAGTCGTTCTGAGGAAAAACTGCAAAGGGCAAAGGAGCAGTTAGGAGGAAACGTAACAATTCATGTGCTTGATACAGTGCAAGAACAACAAGTACAATCTTTTTTTAAACAAGTAGGTCCGATTGATCATTTAGTTGTTACAGCAGCAGAAACATCTGGAGGGTCTTTTATCGATACAGATACTGCCGCAGCACGTCAGTTATTTGAAAATAAATTTTGGGGGCAATTTTATGCAGCGAAATATGGTGCACCTAACATTGCTGATAATGGTTCCATTACTTTATTCTCTGGAGTTGTCGCTTATAAATCTATGATTGGATCGGCAACACTTGGTGCAGTCAATGCCGCTGTTTCTAACCTTGGCCAAACGTTAGCGCTAGAACTAGCCCCAATTCGCGTAAACGTTGTCTCACCAGGAATTATTGATACACCGTCACGCAGCAAAATGGCAGAAGAAGCACGGAACAAATTTTACACTGACCTAGGAAACAAACTTCCAGCGGGGCGAGTAGGAAAAGCTGAAGATGTAGCCAAAGCGGTATTATATGCTATGCAGAACGAGTTTGTTACAGGAACAGTTCTGCATGTTGAAGGTGGGCATACGTTAATTTAGTTTGTATGGATAGAATAGAAGACGCTACTCTTTTTGAGAGAATAGCGTTCTTCATGTTTCTATATAAAGTTTAGAGGATAAAAAACCTCTACCTTACTCCATTTCTCCTCCCACTTCTTTTTCTGTACACGCTCTTCATATATAGTTGCATATTCCTTCGTTTCCTCATAATAAGGAGTCGGCCTTAGTTCTAAGTTAATCACATCTTGTACACTCCAAGGAGCAGCTAGTACAATTTCATCCTGTTCATCCAATTTCAAACCTAGTGCCGTTGCGGTTTCAGGAAATTTTGATATGGCATCTATTGAAGAAGAAAAAGGTGGCATGTTGTTAATGATGTGCATTCTTGCTTCATTTTTTACAGACCAAGGTATATTTGGAAGCATATTTAGTAGTTGTTGTTCGTATTTTTTTTCTTCGGATTCATCAATATTTTCAGTATCAAAATAAACAACATCAACATCTGAAAGGGGGGTTCTTTCTTCAAACCCGTGCAGAGTGTCCCATATTTTTGAACGGACAAACCCAGCGCATACCCACCAGTCGGGTAAGTGTAATTGTTTAGCGGTCTGTAATATATCCATCATCCATGCATCTTCTTTTACTAATTGAATGATATCTTGTTCGTTTGTTAGTTTCATAGGTGTGTGCCCTTCTGTTTTTTTGTTATGTCCTTCCATTCGCTTAAGTACATTTTATCCGTTCGGTCCAATTCAAAAGGAAGACGAGTGATTAGTTCTAAGCTATTGCCATCAGGATCATTGAAATATACAGAGGCATGTGCTTGATTTGGAAATACGATAGGTTCAATAGGTTCCATTCCAAAATCTTTCCGCGCTTCCATTCCTTTTTCTTTTAGCCAGTCAATCGCATGTTCTAAGTCGTGTAAATTTACTTGAAAGGCGATATGTCTAAGAGAAGGATGATACTTTGTTTTGTATTCGTTTCCTTCCCAAAGCCCTAGCCAGCTTTGTCCTTCGATAATCCAAAAGAAAGCTACTGTTTCATCTTTTTTATATAGCTTTAAACCTAATGATTCATAGAATGAGATCGATGTTTCTAAATGACTGACAGGAAGATGTGCTTCATATAATCCTTTGATCATGAAAATAGCTCCTTTTGGGGGTCACCTTACATACCCATCAAGTTAAGAAATTCGACTCCCCCTAAGTGTAAAAAACATTATTTTTTCTAAACAAGTTATATAGCTTAATAATAATTTCACAATAAATTTAACTCCCATTGTTCTTCGGTAAGTTTTTTGTTAGACAACGTTTGAATTCGAGTTTCCTTTAAAACAAATCCATTTTTTTTATAGATTCGTCTTGCTGATGTGAGTTCGCTATTTGTCCAGAGAATGATATTCCTGAAATCTAATTTCTTACAAAAATCAATAGCTGTTTGCACCAGTTGCTGTCCATAACCAGCACCTCTTACAGTGGGGTCAACAAGAAATAAACCTAACTGAGCAGTATCTTTATTAACTTTTTTAATACTTATCGAGCCACTTTGCTTTCCTTCGAGTTCTAAAATCCAAATATTCTCTTTATTATCGCACCTTTCTACAAAACCCTTTACACTATCTGCAATAAAATTTCGGAAAGATAAATCGTAATTGAACTCCCTGCTATAGAGCTCATAATGTGAGTTAATTATGTAGTCTACATCATTATCTAATCTATACGTACGTATCATTATATCACCTTTTATTTTTAAAATTAGAGCTACTCTTGTTTTTATAAACTACCTTTAATTTAAAAAGAGCAACTGTTGGATGCATTTTTTTATTCATTTCTAAATCAATTAACATGATTATTCCCCCTTTTTAACAAGATTTTACCATAAATTTATGTTGTATATTCTATACATGTGAGTTTGACATAACGCATCATTATAAAAAGTTGGATATCGTTAGGAATTCTTTTATACCAATAGATTCTCTTAATCGCCGATACTATAAAACATGTAGGATTTTATACATTACTACAATAGTGTGGGTTTTCGGGTTCTCGTTTGTTACGGGATTAGCCAAAAAATTGTATAAAACCTTGCATGCTCTTAGCATGTTTTTTTTCAAAAATGCTGGCGATATCCCATAGCCGTCAAGCTAAAATTTTAAAGTATCCCCTAAACGGAAATTTTTTGCTAACTTGTAACAAAAAGCTCATTTTTTCGGTTTGGGGTAATTTTGAATTCTTAAGTTGATGGGCATGGGTCACCATATCGAAAAAAGAATATTGTACGTTTAGACACATTTTGGACACAAATTAACCGATTCCCTGTACGATTAAGGAATCGGTTATTTATTTTAGCGCTTTTTTATAGAGTTTTTCTCGCGTAATGGTCTTAGATTATTGAAATTTGTTTTTTGGTTTAAGTTCCACACATAATCACCTGTCAATGTGATATGTTCCCAATCAAGTGGAGAGATATGCTGTAAATATTCCTCAGGACTATTTACGCCTTTTGTACGCAAAGCATCAACTCCATGTGATATATGGGGTACTACCCCACATCCATCAACTTAAGGGATTTATGAAACGAAAACGTAAGCTTTCTGGTTCGAGTTTAAATAGAAACCTTTCAATAAAATTAGGATTGCATTGGAAATGTATCTCTGTTGTTTTTTGTTATATATCTGGACCAGTATACCGTTATGCCAAATCCAATAGTAAGAATTAATCCTGCAAAGATATATGGTAGATTAACATTTACATTAAGTAAAATGCCTCCCATTGCTGGCCCAATAATATTCCCTAAGCTCGTATAAGTAGAATTCATCCCTCCAGCAAATCCTTGATTTTCTCCAGCTATTTTAGAAAGTAATGTTGTAATTGCTGGTCGGAGTAAGTCACATGCCAAAAAGACGATAAATGTTACAATCATGATTACCCAATAATTACTAATAAATGTGGAACCAAATATATATATAGCAGCTATGAGTAAGCTACATTGAATGATTCTTTTTTCACCAAATTTTTTTACCAACTTTTCGAAGAATAAGATTTGTGCTACCACTCCTAATATGGCGCTTACTGCAATAATTGTTGATATATCTTTAGGTGTAAAACCAAACTTTTTATCAACAACAAAGCTAAACATATGCTCATATGCCGATAAGCCACACCCTAAAACAAGGACAAGTAACAACGGAACAAAATATAAAGGATGAAAAGATTGTTTAATTTCTTCTAAAAAACTTATTTGCATCTTGGTATCTCTCATTTTAATTCGTTGTTCCTTAGTTATAGGTTCTTTCAAAATGAATACTGAAAAGCATGCAGCGATACCAGAAATTATAGCTGCAAAAAAGAATGGTACACGTATGCCAAAATCAGATATAAACCCACCAATCCCAGGGCCAATGATGAATCCTGTACTGATAGATGCGGATAGATACCCTAATGCTTTTGCTCTGTTTTCTAATGAAGTTGTATCTGCTATAAAAGCGGTAACTGCCGGCATCATACATGCGGCGCTAATACCTCCCAATGCTCTAGAAAGAAATAACACCCATATTTGATTTCCCACACCAAATAAAAATTCAGAGAATGAAAAAAGGAATAGTCCCATTATAATCATTTTCTTTCTACCAAATGTATCTACCCATATTCCAGCGATAGGAGATGTTAATAATTGAAAAAATGCAAACGTAGCAATTAAATATCCCATAATATCAGTACCTAATTGTAATGTCTTCATATAAGATGGCATTATAGGCACAACAAGACCAATCCCTAAGAATACGATAAACAAATTAAATAATACTAAAGCTAATGATGATTTTTTCCTATTATAAATGTCCATATTATTTCCCTCATTTATGATTAATTAAATATAGACATAAAAAAGCTTTTTTATGTAATTATCTTCAGCATAAACCTTAAAGTAACTTTAAGGTCAATACAAAAATAAAAAACGTAAAGATATCTATAAGGAGTCATAAGAAAGGAAAATTGTAAATTGGATACATTTTAATTTGTCCTCTATACGCTAAGTGTAAAACTAGTTAAAAGGTCAATTATCATTAAAGAATAAAATGCCTTAAAGCAAGCGTTGCATAAATGTTAATTTTTGCAACACCTAGTTGGGTCTATTTTACCCTTAGCGTACAGGGTATTGACTTAAATTTGTCTATATTGTGTCGTAAAGTACAATTTTCTTTTTTTGATATGGTGAGGCCTTATAGAGAAATGGGTCATCGTTATTTAGAAGTTATGATGGAATTTTTCGGTACTTCTTCCTTTGAAGGAATATTTATTGAGGGTCACAACAAGTTTCCAGAAAAGGCACAAAAAATTAAGGAAAAGGCTATTCTTAGAGCTAAAGAAGTTGCTAAAGATTTTTAAATATTTCGTTCTAAAAAATAAAGTATTGCCGATTATATTGATATAATTGGCAATACTTTATTTTTTTAACAAATCTCTAAGCTTCTACTTAACTTTTACCTAATTCATCACTAAACAATTTTTTTGGTACTATTGACAGACAAATACGGATTCTTATCGTTTTGGGAATCATCTGTTTCGTAAGTTAATGAATGTGTGGTGATCCCCTTTATAGACTTTATTCTTACCAGATAGGCCTTAACCTCGATGACAATTTACCTTCATTTGCTTCATATACTAATTTTGTTAAATCCTCTTTGAGCATTTGCATTCGTTCTGCACCTATGTTTTCAATCCAGCGCCCCTCCATCTCAGCTAGTATCTCCTCTTTTGCTTTCACTACTAACCAGCCTCGTTCAGTCAAAACAATAATTTTCCCTCTCTTATCAGTAGGATGAGTTTGGCGCATGACATAACCACATTTCTCAAGGTAATCCACCATTTTACTCACAGCTTGCTTTGTAACTCCTAAATATGCAGCTATTTCTATACCTGTTGCTCCATCAGGGATGATACATTTAAACATAAAACCATGTACAGGTCTAATGTCTCCAAATCCCAATTTGCTCAATCTGTCATGTAGTTCATTAATCGATGCACTAAAGGATAATGACAAAAGTGATGTAAGATCCAATTCACCAAATACTTGATGATTATTCATACATAAAACCTCCTTAAATAAAGTCAAATAAATTGACTTTATTCGAATCCTATTGTACTATGCGTAATACGGTCAATCAAGTTGACTATATTGAATTCCATTGTATCATGCATAATATAGTCAATTGAGTTGGCTATATTATGATTATGAAAGAAATAGGATTCACCAAAATAAAAATGAATAAATTATGGAGGGTTCTCATGGCTAATATCGTTAAAATTAGAGGGAGTGTATTTGCACCGTATGCTTGGTTGGCACCTATTAAAGATCCTGCAACAGGAAGGGTATTCGAATATACTGGTGATGCACGTGAATTTACACCATACGCTGTAAACACAATGCGGTCAAGATTAGAACAAGAAGTGATTATTGATTTTTATAAAAAAGAAATTTTCACATTTGCAGATGCTTGTATTACAACTGTAAAAATTACAAATCCAGATGGTTCTATTGAGCATAAAAAAGGAAAAACAGGTACAGAAAACATTGTATGTACGAATGTTGTGTGGGGCGCTGATGAAGTCTCTTTTGAAATGAGGGCAAGTGCCAGCAACCCTTTAAATACAGCAGCACCTGCGGCTGATTATTTATTAACTGTATGTGTTAACAAAAGTGGAGCTTTGCATATTGAAGGTTCTCATGATGGGTTCCCTTGCTATGAATTTTATAAGCAAACGGATTTTGGTCGATTTGAATTAATCTATACACATGATTTCAGAAAAACTGGTGACACTCCAGCGGCGCTAGCTGGAGAGATGGAATACAGTTTTAAAAAGACAATTTAAATATAAATATGAATTAGAAGAGTATCACACTTTACAAGCAGTAGCGAGTATAAAAGAAAAACAATTGATTGTTCTAAAGAAATTGTGACCTGTTTTGCTCAATGATGAAAGGTTATGTATTATCCAAAATAAAATTAAAATTACAGAGGTGTTTCTCATGACTAATATCGTTAAAATTAGAGCAAGTGTATTCATTCCAATGTCTTGGACTGCAATAGGTTGGACTGGACCTAAGGAAGATAAACAAAAGGGAAACTTAATCGAATTCGAAGGTGACTCACGTGAATTTACCCCTTATGCTGTAAACGCTATGCGTTCTAGAGTTGAACAAGAAGTAGTTGTAGATTTTCATAAAAAAGAAATTTTCACATATGGGAATACGGGCATAACAACGGAAAGAGTTACAAATCCAGATGGTACCGTCAATAAAAAAACAGGAAAAGCTAGTACAGAACGTATTGTATGCACTGATATTGAATGGGCTTCTGATGACGTCAAGTTTCAAATGAGTGCAAGTGCTAGCAATCCATTAAATATGAATGCACCTGCTGTTGACTATCTTTTAACTGTGCATGTCAAAAAAGATGGTACTGTTGAGATTGAAGGTAAACATGATGGATTCCCTTGCTATGAATTTTATAAACAAACAGATTTTGGTCCGTTTGAACAAATTCATACACATGATTTCAGAGAAACAGGTGATACAGCTGAAGCTCTAGGTGGAGAAATGGAGTATAGTTTTAAAAAAATATTATAAATTCAGCGTGGTGCCACATTGGCATCGAACCAAGATAAAGTAAATTCTTCGCAGTAAGTATGTAGGTACAATTCAAATGTATATTTTATCGCCCTATTTGTAACTTTCACAGTTATAAATAGGGCGATAAAAGAAAAAGTGAGAGAACATATATATGACTGTAAAAATTAAAGTTTATTCTGATTTTGTATGCGCATTTTGTTTTTTAGCAACGGGTCCTTTGGATGAGGTTGTAAAGGAAAAAGATGTAGAAGTAGAATGGATGCCATTTGAATTGCGTCCTAGTCCATCTCCGAAAATTGATCCACGGACACAACCTCGTGTAATGGAAGCTTGGGATTCATTTATTTATCCTACTGCTGAAAAATTAGGATTAGAAATAAAGTTACCACATTTTCGTTCATATACGCACCTTGCGTTTGAAGGTTATCAATTTGCAAAGAAACTTGGAAAAGGAAATGAGTTTCACCATAGAGTGTTTATTGCACATTTCCAAGAGGAACAAAATATTGAAGACATCGAAGTGTTAACAAAATTGGCGGAGGAAGTGGGAATTTCTCAAGATGTATTTAAAGAAGCATTAATATCACGAAAGTACCGAGAAATGCATCAAAAAGCTATAAGACATGCCCATCAAGAAGCACAAATTATGGCTGTTCCAACGTTCATTATTGGTGACGAAGTCATTCAAGGATTTGCTAGCAAAGAAAGATTAGCAAAAGCGATTGATCAAGAATTAGAAAAGGGTAAAGAGAATAAGTTAGATGGACTGCAATGTAATGTATATGGAGATTGTTAATGTTAATGCTATAAATACTTGATGATTCATATATAAAATTCAAATAAAGTCAATTAAGTTGACTTCGTTTGAATTCCATTGTACTATACGTATTATAGTCAATTAAGTTGACTACACTGTTTTTATTATAAAAGAAGTGGGATACCCATTTTTAATGGGTAAATATAGAACAACGTAAAAGTGAGTAACAGGAGGAAAAGAGAATGACAACAGTGTTATTTGTAAAAGCAAACAACCGTCCAGCAGATCAGGCAGTTAGTGTGAAATTATACGAGGCTTTTTTAGCGAGTTATAAAGAATCACATCCAAACGATACAGTGGTAGAGCTTGATTTATACAAGGAAGAATTACCATATGTAGGAGTAGATATGATAAACGGTACATTTAAGGCTAGTAGAGGATTTGATTTAACAGCAGACGAAGCAAAGGCAGTAGCTGTTGCTGATAAATATTTAGATCAATTCCTTGCAGCAGATAAAGTAGTATTTGGTTTCCCATTATGGAATCTAACAATTCCAGCTGTACTACACACTTATATTGATTACTTAAACCGCGCGGGCAAAACATTTAAATATACGCCAGAAGGTCCAGTAGGTCTGATTGGAGATAAGAAAATTGCATTATTAAACGCAAGTGGTGGTGTATATTCTGAAGGACCAAAAGCCGAAATGGAGATGGCTGTTAAATATGTAGCAAGTATGATGAGCTTCTTTGGTGTAAAAGATATGGAGAAAGTAGTGATCGAAGGCCACAACCAATTCCCTGATAAAGCAGAAGAAATTATTGCTGCAGGGCTTGAAAAGGCTGTTACAGTAGCAAGTACATTCTAATTAACAAAACATTTGTCACTAAATATGTCAGTACCAACACTTTTATAGCGGTGGTACTGCTTTTTTATTCGCTTATCTCTCTACTTTGGAGCAGTAAGAACCTAATTGATGCGAGCTTTTCATTCTCATTAAACGATAGAAAGAAGGATTTACATTACAATGGAACGTTTATGGACAAAAAACTATATAATGCTGACAATTACAGCATTATTACTATTTAGTGGTTTTTATTTACTCATGCCAACGCTACCGATGTTTATTAAACAATTAGGTGGGAGTGAATCTCAAGTTGGATTTATTATTGGAGTGTTTACAATATCGGCAGTCATTTTACGTCCTATTGTTGGCGGATTAATGGATCGATATGGCAGGCGTGTATTTATAATAAGCGGACTACTATTTTTTGCAATTACAATGTATTTTTATGATTGGGTAGCAGGAGTTATATTTTTAGTGGTAATACGTATCCTCCATGGAATCGGCTGGGCGATTGCTACAACTTCAATCGGAACGGCTGTGACTGATGTGATTCCACCATCTCGTCGCGGAGAAGGCATGGGATGGTATGGACTGGCAATGACTTTGGGCATGGCTTTAGGACCAATATTAGGTCTTTGGGTCGCAAAATCATTTTCATTTCATTATCTATTTCTTCTATGCACAGCGTTAGCACTTATTGCATTCATACTTGCGCTTGGTACAAAAATACCAGCAGTTCAAAGTGCCTCAAAAAAACCTATATCATTTTTTGAAAAAACCGTTTTACCAATCGCCATTGTGACATTCTTCTTATCCCTTACTTTTGGCGGCATTACAACATTTTTACCACTGTTTGCGGCAAAAATTCAAGCTAATGCTGGTACTTTTTTCTTAGTTTATGCTGTCACACTTATAGTAATTAGACCGATTGCAGGGAAAATATCCGATAAGCGTGGAGAAGGGATCATTATTGTTCCTGCGCTTATTATAATGATAATTGCACTATTCATCCTAGCCATTACAAAAGGGCTTGTTGGACTAGTTATTACAGCTATTTTGTACGGAATTGGATTTGGAGCAGCGCAACCTGCTCTTCAAATAGTAACGTTACGATTAGCTCCACCAGAGAAAAGAGGAGTAGCGAACGCTACATTTTTTACTGCTTTTGATTTAGGGATTGGTTTAGGATCTATTCTTCTAGGATTTGTTTCACAGCTCATGGGATATCAAATGCTATTTATTGTGTGTGCTGTATCAGGGTTCATTAGTCTGTTAATTTTTATTTTGTTTGTAAAAAAGACACTAAAATAAATTTTTAATTTACGAAAAAAGCGCTATTCTTTTGTGGAAATACACAGAAAGGATAGCGTTTTTGATCTCTTAGGCGTCATATACAATTATTCCATATCTCATAATCTATATAGCTTAACTTAAAGTAACCAAATTTAAAGTATATTTTATTGTAAAGACTTACCTGTAACTTTATTATTTTCACTTCAAGAAATAATGTCCTCCATAAATAACATTATATTTTAGATTAAATAACTATTAATTTCTCTTATCTCTTTACACCGAAAATAACAGCGTATTTTTTCATTTTAGGGGGTATTTTGTTTTCTTAGCTTGATAGTGATGTGACGGAACCCCATGCCCATCAACTTAAGAATTTTATAACCCACACCGCCATCAAGCCAATGACAACAAGTAACCCATAACAAAAATTTTGTTAAGTTAATGAATGTGTAACAAGACCTCATAAATAAAAAAGATAAGACCAGGAACCCGGTCTTATCTATGGCATAAGGAGAAACAAATAGGGTGATAACCATCACCTTTTCATGATATTACATTAAATTTTAATTTTGAATATTATAACTAAAAATAGTAGCAATATCTATATTGAGAAATTTATTACTAATTCGTTTTAAGTTCCAAAAGGTACACCTTTTGAAGTATCTAGATATCTATGAAAAACATTGCTTCAAAACATCAAAAACTACACATTTGAAGTACTTCTAAAAAATAAATACCTTTTGAAGTAAATTTGTTATAATAAACTTATAGAAAGGATAAAGGAGTTACTAAAGTATGAATGTCAGAAAATTTGCTTACATTCGTGTAAGTAGTAAAGATCAAAATGAAAATCGGCAACTTGAAATTATGAGGCAATATATAAAAGACGAACGGGATATTTTTATCGATAAACAAAGTGGAAGAGATTTTAATCGAGAGCAATATCAACTTTTAAAACGAATGTTAAGAAAAGGGGATATTTTATACGTTCACTCACTTGATCGTTTCGGAAGAAACAAGGAAGCCATCCTTCAGGAATGGAAAGATATCACCAAAAATATTCAAGCACATATTATTGTCCTGGATATGCCATTGCTTGATACGACACAATACAAGGATAGTTTAGGGAATTTAATTACAGATCTTGTATTACAAATTCTTTCTTGGCTTGCTGAAGAGGAACGAACAAAAATTAAGACTCGTCAACGAGAAGGAATTGAAATCGCTAAGAAACAAGGGAAACATTTAGGAAGACCTAGAACTGAAATTACTGAAGAATTTATTGCAGCTTACACAGAGTGGAAAAAAGGTGAAATTTCAGCATTAGAAGCAATGAGAAGATGTAATATGACTAGCCCGACATTCTATAGGGTAGTCAAAAGATATGAAAATAGAAAATAATCTTATCTACAAAAAAAATTTATTTTTTCCTTAGTTACAAGAGTGCTGGTATTGGTCCTTATGAGAGAATTGGGTAAATTTCTTGTTTTCTAAAAAGGAATTTCACCGTAATACATAAAGGCCTTAGCTAATTGCACATTACTTTTGGTTTCTTGTACAATATAAGAAAGAGAAATAGACAGGGAGAGGAAACCCATGTCCACAAAATTAGTAAATTTACGAATCGATTTTGCTTTTAAACAGTTATTCGGAACAAAAGGAAACGAAGAAATTTTAACTGGTTTCTTGAATGCTGTGTTAGAGGAATCTTTAGATACACCTATTACATCTTTACAATTGGAAGATCCACATCTTCATAAATCTTATGAAGATGATAAGTTATCCATATTAGACTTATTAGCAACACTCGACAACGGAACACAAGTGAATATAGAAATTCAGCTTCGAAATACACATGATATGGTGAAACGCTCTCTATATTATTGGAGTAAGCTCTACACATCCCAAATGCAAGAGGGGATGCCGTATCGTTCACTTCGGAAAACAATTACCATTAACTTATTAGATTTCATATTATTTTCTCATGACGACTCATTTCACACCATCGGCCAATTATGGAATGCCAAAACACAACAGATACTAAGTGATGATATTGAAATTCATTTTGTAGAGATTCCAAAATTAGTGAAACAATGGCGTGAAGAAAAAGTAAATCCATGGGAAAATTCATTTGTCCGTTGGATGTTATTGTTGCCAGCCCACGAAGATGAACATTTAACTCAAACATTGGAGGAGATTGCGATGAATCAAGATCCAATTTTACAAAAGGCAATAACTAAATGGGAAAATATGAGCCATGATTCTTCCTTCCGAACAGCTTATGAAGCTCGTGAGAAAATACTTCTAGATGAACAAGCTAAAATAGCTCATGCACGAGAAGAGGGATTAGAAGAAGGTATTGAACAAGGTATTGAACAAGGAAAAATCCAATTAATTCGTGGTATGCATAAAAATGGCATGCCATTAGAAGATATTGCAAAATTCACTGGTCTCAGTACAGAAGAAATACGAAAATTACTATTATAATTATATATCATGGAAAAAGCTTTGCGAAAACTTCCGCAAAGCTTTTTATTTTATTCATCTACATGACCATTTTTGGACTTATCTCGGCTGAACCTCTTTTTTCGGTTAATTTTAGACACTAAGTTATGACACCTGTTTATGTACTGATATTATAACATTCCAAAAATAGAGCCAAAACTTTTAAGTTATGAACATCTTAACTTAATAACCGTTACTCCAGTAATTACGAAATCTACACAGATAACTTTATTATGTTTACTCAGGACGCAAAAGAACACTTGAAATTAGTGCAAATTATCTCCTAAAGTGACACTTGAGGGTTGATTTTTATAGCGTTACAACGTTGCATATATTATGTTGCAAATCAAATCCCGAAAATGATACGATATTTGTAGCAAAATAGAAAAATAGATTTATGCAACGTTAGGAGAACAAAAAATGAATTACGCATATATTCGAGTATCTACTCCGCAACAAGACTATACATTTCAGAAAAAAGAAATACTTACATATTGTGAGGCTAACAAAATTGAATTGTTAGAAGAGTCGATTTTTGAAGAAAAGCAAAGTGGAAAAAACATGGAGAGAGAACAATTCCAAATTCTTATGCAGCGACTCAAACCGGGAGATACACTTATTGTGTATAAGCTAGATCGTTTAGGTAGAAATCTTTCTGATATGATCCGTACTCATGAAAAACTGATTAAAAACGATATTGGAGTCATTGCTATTCATGATAATATTGATACCCGTAAGAAAGATGACATGACGACTAAAGTAATGGTTACAATTTTATCTTTATTTGCTGACATTGAACGAAACTATATACTGGAGCGAACGCATGCTGGTCGTATGAAGTATGTAGAAAATGGCGGGAAACTAGGGAGAACTCCTAAAATCAATAAGTCTAAAACTGATTTGATACTTGAGTTACTTGATCAAGGCAAAACGAAACAGGAAATTGCTGATTTTTTAAATGTTGATAGAACTACCATTTATCGAACATTAAAGCGAAATGGTTATTAGTAAAATTATTAATAACAAGTACTATCTATGCTTTTATAGACTATATTCATTTTGCCAAAAAATTCAAGTCTTACTGAAGGGAGTTATCACAAAAATAGGAGCTAAACTATAAATTTTAGTTCCTTCTATTTGCAAATTATTTGATTATAAATGATATGGTTCTAAAATTATACACTAAGATATGTAAGGATGTTAACTAATACACTTTATGAATTTATATTTTTTATTCAACCTATAAACATCTTGCAACAAATATACAATTGTCATGATAGCCATTAGCCCATTAACAATAAGAGCTATTACAATTGATAATTCCGTGGTAGGTGATAACATAATATATAGTGAAACAATAGCTGCAATAAAAGGAACCACTTTTCTTGTTCTTGTTATGCAAAATTCATTACTGTTTTTTAGTTGGGGGCATGATTCTACCTATCATTAACAAGAAAGGACTGGTGGCTAAGATACCTAACCAACCAAAAACACTTTCAACAAACCAAGGCAAAAATGGAATAGCTGAAGAAAATATAAATAAGTTCAGTACTAACAGAACTTATTGTATAAGTGATAATCTTATATGTAGTTGTTTCATTTTGTTACACCTCTGATACTATTAAAATTTAATTATGTTTTATTTTTTAATGGTGTTCATTTTCGTACAGTAAAGAATTTTCAAAGCTTCATAGCATGTTTTTCCCTCGATTTCTTGCTAATCTGTCAAGAAAACTCCATCAGCATTTGCATAATATAGAAATATGCATACATAGAATAAAGGAATGCAGTACACATCAGCATACAAGCATTCCCTTGTTATTTTTATGTTATTACTTTACATTTTATGTCCCCACTGGTCAAAGTGATAATCTTTACCGTTGATTTTAAACCAACCGTCTGAATAAAGTGAACCATCTTCTCTAGCACAATACCAAAGGTATCCGTATGCAAGAGGCCAAGGTCTATATCCACCACCAACTTGGAACCATCCTGTTTTAGCTGCCCCTTTCTCATCGAAGTAATAATACTTCCCCTCGATAGTTTGCCATCCTGTTTGTGCTACGCCGTTATTGTCAAAATGGTATATATTACCATCTATTTTTTCAAACCCTGCTCGGTTAACTGATCCGTCTTCATGAAAATAATATCTTTTTCCGTCAACGTTTTTATAATCATTGAACGTATCATTGCGACCATTTGTGAAATAGTATCTTTTACCGTCTATCATTTTCCAACCGGTATAGGAAATTCCATCTTCTAAACTATAATATGTCAGTGTTTTCTCGTTTTTGTTGATCCCTGTTTTCACAATCGAACCGTCTTTATTAAATGCTAATATTTTATTGTCAAACTTAACATTAATAGCGCTGTCTATAACTTGTCCATTTAGATTAGAAACTCTCTCAAGCACACCTTTGTCGGAAAGGTGAAGGATGACATTTTGATCTTCTAGACGTAGTATTTCATTTTCAACGGACACAGCACCTTCGAAATAATAAATTTTACCATCGATTTCCCGCAAACCCGTTTCAATAAGTGCTCCAGAAGCATCAGAATAGGAACGACCACCGTAGCCAGTATGGCTCCATGCTGATCGTTGCAAAGCGCCAGAATCATCGAAATTATAAAACTTACCATCAATCCGTGAATCACCTTTATATCTCGCCGTAACTAATTCGCCATTAGACGGATCAAAATAATAAGTCTTCCCCTTAATGTCTTGCCAGCCTTTCAAAAGGGCTCCTTCAGCATCTGTAAAATGATAATTCGAATCTTTGTTTACCCAACTGTTCTTTATTACATTTCCAGAAGAATCTTTTGCAATCAATTTAGTAGAATCTTTTTCATCAGCTACAAACTGTGCTCCGTCATACTTCTGTCTCTCATTTTCTTTACCCGGATACCACTCTACTAACCAATTGTGAATTTCATTGTTGTTTTTATCATCGAAACGAATTCCAGAGTCGAGACCCTCACCAGTACCGAACTTTGAAGTATTCCTATCACCAGCTAAACTTACCCCATTCTTGTTAATCAAACGGAACTGAAATGAACCAGAATCATTATTTTCTACCTGAACAAGTTCAAACACTTCATCATCGCCAAGCGAATCGGAATATTGAAGTTCGTTTCCTTCTTTTCCTGAAAGGTATTTTGAACCTGTTTTTACGATTACTTTATTCGTTCCTTTTTTATAGGGGATAATTTGATAAGGTTTACCATCATTTAGTCTAATGTATGTCAGTAGCAGACCTGACTCTATGACATTCGTACGCTCCGCCAATACATCAGATAATCGATTATAAAAATCTGCACGAGCTTTAGGATCATTAGTAACATAGTCGTCAAGGACCTCTTTAGATACTGGCTTTGAAGTCAATGTTACCAATCGTTTTTGTTCATCTGATAATTTACTTGCTATATAATCAAATAGGGTATCCTTACTATAAGTAATCACGCTCCAGTCTGCAGCCGAATCGCCTGAATATTTTTTATAAAGTGGAAAAAGAAATCTCGGGTTTTTACCAGATGCTTTTTCTACAAATGCACGTTCACCTTGATTCATCACAACTCCGGTTTTTCCTTCGTCTAATTGTGCTTGTGTAATGTAAAGAAGATCGTGTTCTGAGACATTTGCTGCATTAGGGTTTAAATCTATAATCGCTCCTGCGTCAGTAATTTTAAGCTGCTGCCCAGATTTTAGTTGATGAGTTTCAATTCTTCCATTTGGATAGCGTACTTTAACTTGTTTAATAAAATTCATATCACCTTGTGTATGATACATGGAAATATTAAATTCCCCAGATGTAAAACTAGGGGCCTTGTAAGCTATATTTTCTGCATATACATTATCAATGGAAGTGTGTGTTTCTATATCCCCTGGAGATAGTCCAAGTGTTTGATAAGTGTTTGCTATAGAACCTAATACAGTAATACCTATATCTACTACTGCACCTATCCCTGCGCTAGCTTTATTTTCTGCAAGAGGAGCCATGGAAAAAAGAATACCTAGTGCTGCTGTTGCAGGGATTACCTTCTTTCCAATTCCAGTTGTTTTAAATTTCTTTTTCATTCCGTTCTCCTCTCTTTGTGAAAATATTCACTTTTGAATCATCTAAAATTAATGTTCTGAAGTTCAGTTTAGTTTAAACACCTTTCAAATTCCTTGCACAAGTGTTACAAAAGTCTTTCATGAAATTATATAAAATGATGACCTCTGGTAACTTTTTCAATATCAAACACTATTTACTTCCTTTATTAACTAATAAATAGGAGACTTTCCTATTACCACCAAGATAATAATTGGAAGTGATTGTGTATTTCTGTACATTCTCCATACTAGCTTCTTTCCTACAATCAATTTGATATCGTTCATCGTATATCGTTAGAAACCCTTACAAAATACAGAGATCCATGTACAGAAAAAGAACACATATTATTGTTAGCGTGAGGTAGAGAATGAAATGATTTTGTTATTCATCTCGGCCGAACGTCTTTAAAACCAAAGAAAGATTTTTGTAACATCTATGAAAGACTTTTGTAATATTTACGAAAGTGATTTGAAAGATGTTTAAAGTACGATAAGTTTATCTCTAATCTATATGCAAAACACTCTATAAACTTTATATTTTATTTTTTTGATACAATAAGAACGTCGAATTTGATATGAAATCATTTTTTGAATATAAAACAATTTATAAGTTCCAAAGTACATTTGGTACAAGAATCTCATTAAATGAAAAACAAATCGTTCAGATGTGTTAGAAAAATAAAATTAATCAAACCGAACTTCCCCAAAGTTCCTTTGAAATAAACAAAACCCACAGAGAACATTCTTGTTCTCTGTGGGTTTTGTTATATTTTATGTTTTTTCTTGAAACAAGTGTTGTTTTATCATAGAAGTAAGTGAGATTTTTTGAGGTTACATGATAAGACAATTGTTCCACTCTATGAAAAATAATGTACAAAGGAGAATAGGAAGTTGAAAACGAGAGAACTTCTTACTACAGCACAAAGGGAATATTTTTATGGAATTCCTGAGTATATGGATGAGAGAGAAATTCTACGTTATTACACAATATCTGATGAAGAATTACGCATTATCAATAAACAACGTGGAGCCTCTAACAGATTAGGATTTGCTATACAAATTGCTTATTTACGTTTTCCAGGAAGACCATTATCCTCGAATGAAAAAGTTCCAGATTTTATTGTACATGCAATTGCTAAACAACTAAGAATTTTACCTTCAGCTATACAGAATTATGCACGTGAGCGTGATGCAACTCGGCGAGAGCATTTGATAAAAATCAGAAATACATTAGGGTTTCGAGCTTTTACTTTAAAAGAATATCGTGAACTAGCACGTTGGCTTCTCCCGATGACAATGAAAACAGATAAGGGACATCTCCTAGTAGAAGCTCTTATTACAGAAATGAGGAAAAGAAAAATAATTTTACCAGCTATATATGCAGTTGAACATTTAGCGTGGGCTGTACGTGAGCGAGCACATAGAAGGATTTTGAAGAGTATCTTCTACCACAAGAAAAATGGTATGAATTGAAAAATAGAAAACAAGTTCCCTTAACAATTTCAACAAATAGCGATCAGTATTTACAGGAACAATTTCAGTTAATGGAAGAGCAACTCTCTAAGGTGAATTATTTAATTCAAAATCAATTGTTAACAGATGTTGCAATGGATATTCCTGACGAATATTTACAACATATATCTCCACTTGGTTGGGAGCATATTACACTGACAGGTGACTACGTTTGGAACTTAAATCAAAAGACAAACTTCAATAATTTAAGACCATTACGGGATAAAGTGAAACTTCCGTCAGTGGGGGTTTTCTTCATCCCACACTGAAGGTTAGTTGAACCAATCGGGCTTTTACGGGCAGTTATCCCCCACCTATCTTCTTTGCTTCTCTCTGAAGGGGGTCTTACTGCCCGTTAATGCGGGATAAAAATTAAATAAAAAGATAGTAAAATAAATAACCGGTGCCTTAACGTACAAGGAACCGGTTAAAATGTGTCCAAATTTTGTTGTAACGTACAATTTTCTTTTTTTGATAAGATGCCCCCTTTTTTGTTTTACAGAATATTTTTCTGAATTATATGATAACATAAAAGGGAAGGGGGAGACAAAAAATGGAACATTTAAAAGTTGGCGATATACAAGTAACGTGGCTGCGAGGAGGAAATACACATTTAGACGGCGGAGCAATGTTTGGCGTCGTACCGAAAGCGCTTTGGTCACGCAAATATAGCCATAACGATAAAAATCAAATTTATTTACGAACAGATCCATTATTGCTGCAAACGAAAGATGGAAATATGCTTATTGATTCAGGGATGGGCAACAACAAAATGAATGAGAAAATGAAGCGAAATCAAGGAGTGACAGAAGAGTCGTCAGTTGAACAATCGCTTGCTCAGCTTGGACTAAAAGCTGAAGATATTCAGTATGCATTAATGACGCATCTTCATTTTGATCATGCATCTGGTTTAACGAAATGGGAGGGTGAAAAGCTCGTTCCGACGTTTCCAAATGCAAAAATATATGTATCACAAACAGAATGGGATGAAATGAGAAATCCAAATATCCGTTCACGTAATACATATTGGAAAGAAAATTGGGAGCCAATTGTAGATCAAGTCCAAACATTTACAGAAGAAGCGCGCATTACAGATGAAATTCGAATGGTTCATACAGGTGGCCATAGTGATGGACATGCTGTTATCGTTGCACAAAGTAAAGATGAAACATTCCTTCATTTAGCGGATTTATTGCCAACACATGCGCATCAAAATGTACTGTGGGTTATGGCTTATGATGATTATCCGATGACGTCTATTGAGAGTAAACAAAAGTGGATGAAGTATGGGATAGAAAAGAAAGCGTGGTTTACGTTCTATCATGATGCTTATTACCGTGCAGTGAAATGGGATGAAGAAGGACATATGGTAGAAACGTTAGAACGAAAAGATATAGAAGTGACGAGCGAAGTTTAAAGAGGGGTTGCTAATCATTAAGTACGATATAAGTTTATGTTGGAAAAGACATAAAAACCTCTTTTTTTATGTGGGCGAGAGGGACTGGTCATGCTAGAAGCGGCCAGGACCTATTTCTGCCACGTGCGAGGTTTAAAACAAAGGGAGAAAGCAAGCGGTGGTTATGTTGTATTCCGCATAGCAGTGACTTATAGGATGAAAAATTCACATGGATTTTAGTTAACGTTGATATTGTAAATTATGACGCGAGGAGATTCAAAATGAAGGGATTTTTCATTGAGAAATGTATAGAGTTTTGTATTTGCATCGTCGTTATTATGGTTATTAGTTATGTGCCATTTGCTTTTTGGGGGAACAATCCTCTTAGTTTTACTACGTTTTTACAACAGATATTTACCCATGGAGATTCTGGAAATCTTATGGAAATGCGCCAATTTCCGTTTTGGGATAAGATTTGGGAGCCGTATATATATTCAGGTATTATTTTACTAGCATCTACTTGTTTAACAGTTATCATTGCTACATGTCTATCTTTTGGCTATGTACTGTCGTCTTTGAAAGTGAAAAAAGCAATTGAGCGATGTTTAGTACTAATTGAATCTATTCCTGATTTGTTATTAATTTTTATGCTACAAATATTTTTTGTTTGGGTATATAAACAAACAGGAATCAATTTCGTAAATATTTACGCATTCGGCAGTAAACAAGCTTATTTCTTACCGATTGTGACGATGAGTCTTGTGCCTGCTCTTCATTTCTTCCGTATTATGGTTTTATTTTTATTGGATGAACAGAATAAGCCGTATGTCGAATTTGCTCGTGCAAAGGGCTTGAGTAGAAAATATATTTTATTTGTTCATTTGTTTCGAAATGTAATTTATCATTTATTTAATCATTTGCAATCTACTTTTCTAGTTATGATTTCAAGTCTATTGCTAGTGGAGGCTGCTTTTAATATTAATGGATACATGTCATTTATTTTAAAGCCATTTGTTTTAAATCCTGTAACGATAGCACAATGGATCCTTTTATTATTTATTCCATTTTACATTGTGTTTACGATTGCTCATTTTCAAGTGAAGCGTACGACAGGAGGACTTGCAAATGAAAAATAGCATGTTCCATTCGAAACGTTTTTGGATTGGCCTTTCTTTTTTCGGCGGACTTGTGTTAGCTAGTTTTTTATTCACATGGTACGGAAAAGATTTGTATTCTCAGACGCAAGTGTTAATCAAAGGTGCTGACGGTAATGTTTCACAAAGTGCACCGTTTAATCCTTTGGTGATGCCTCCTTTCGGATCGGATCGAAGTGGGTATAACTTATTCTTTAAACTTATTATTGGCGCAAAGTTTACGATCTTATTTGTGTTTGGAATTTGTTTTATTCAACTATTAGTAGGAACTTTATTGGGGAGTTTATTAGCATATACACCCGATTCATTACAAAAGTTTATTGAAAAAGTATGTAAGGTGTATTTCTTTGTTCCGACAGTTGTTTTAGTTAATTTGTTCATGATGCCGCTAATGATCCAAAGTGAGCATACGGGTTTTCAGGAATCTATTGTTATTAAGCAATTTCTCATTCTTTGCATCGTCACTTTGCCAAATCTCATTCTTTACATTAGCCAAGAGATTAATCTTTTTATGAAAAAAGAATATATTACAAGCGCCATTGTGCTCGGTGCTCGAAAATTTCATTTGTTTCGAAAGCATATTTGGCTCTCTGTGAAAGAGATTCTTGTGATTCTGTTCCTGCAACAGGCTGTTCAATTATTTACGCTACTCATATATATGGGCTTTTTTAAAGTATTAATTGGTGGAAGGAAAATGGTAAAGGATCCTTTCGGAGGTCCCCCTACTGCGTTTTCCCTTACAAATGAGTGGTCGGGATTAATTGGATTGAACAAAAATGAATTATTAACAGCACCGTGGATTATATTGGCGCCGTTAGTAGCTTTTGCAATATCGATTTTTGTTTTAAATCTTATGGTTCAAGGAATAAAGGAACGACTCAATACAAGGTTTGTGCCTATTCCACAGAAAAAACAAGACTCAGTAGTTGAAGAAAAGAAAACAACGATGTCTGTGGACAAATTTCGATTTGCGAATATGAAGCCGTTGTACAAAGGAAAAGATAGTTCGTATGAGTAAAAGTATCGGTCTATGCTGACTGATACTTTTTTGCGTTTGAAGGGTCTGAAAATATAGACATTTCAATTTTGATGTTTTATAGTAGTTAATACAATAACTACTATTAGGAGGGCTTATGGAAGAGAAAGCAATTGCCGAATTGCAAAAACATGGATTTTCGAAATACGAGTGTAAGGCTTACATCGGTTTATTGAAATCACCTGCTATCACCGGCTATGAATTAAGTAAGCGTTCCGGTGTTCCGCGCTCTATGATTTATGAGGTGTTAGGGAAATTGCTTGATAAGGGAGCGATTCAAACGGTTCCTTCTGATCCGATTGTCTATAAACCTGTTGAACCGAAGCTGTTGCTTGCTCGTTTGAAAGAAGAGATGGATGCGTCATTAGAAGTGCTCGAATCATCTCTTACGACGTTAGAAAGTGATCAAAAGATAGATGTTGTCACGAGAATTGTTCAGTATGAACATATTGTTCAAGAAATGCTTTCGATGATTCGAGAGGCAAACAAAGAACTTTGGTTATCCATTTGGTCTCCTCTTGTGAAAGACATTGAAAAAGCTGTTCGAGAAAAAGAAGGATCAATCCCGATTTTTACAGTTTTATTTGGAGCAGAAGATAAGAAGTTAGGGCACACATATCATCACAACTACATGGCGCCGGACATTGTGAGCAAACGTATGGGTGGGTATTTGACGATTCTCGTTCGAGATGAAGAAGAAGCTCTAATTGCTAAGTTTAGCGACAGAGGTTCGGAGTGGGCTGTGAAGTCAACTGATCCTGCGCTCGTTCTAATTGCTACTGAATACATTCGGCATGACATTATGGTAGAGGAAGTTACAACTGCGTTCGGTCCTGAAAAGCTAGATGAACTATGGAAGAAAAGGGAAGATTTAACTCATGTTATGACAGGAAAAAACAGCTTATTATAAAGTGAAACTTCCATCAGTGGGGTGGTATTCCCCACTGATGGTTAGTTGAACGAATCGGGCATTTACGGGCAGTTATCCCCCACCTATCTTCTTCGTATTTTTTCAATCTTGAGGTGGGGGGTACTGCCCGTTAATGCGGGATAAAGCTGTTTTTTTCGCACAAAACAATAGTCGTTATAACGATGACTACTTTAGGGGGAGTTACATGTATGCGAAATTAAAATTTGTCGCCTCTATGGCTATCTTTGGTTCTATCGGTCTATTTTCGATTAAAACAGGCCTCCCGTCGATTGAATTGGTTTTTGTACGATGTCTTTGTGCAAGTGTTTTGTTAGGGGGAATATGGCTTTTTCGCACATTCACAGCAAAACAAGAAAACGTTATTCCGCGCCGCGAGTATGGTCTTGCCTTACTATGTGGCTTGTTTCTTATTATAAACTGGGTCTTTTTCTTTCGCTCCATTGAAGTCATGCCCATTACTGTCGCGATATCAATTTATCATTTAGCACCAGTGATTGTACTTCTATTAGGCTCTATTATCTTTAAAGAAAAAATAACAGGAACAGGATTGTTCTTTTTCTTTGTTTGCTTCGTCGGTACATTGTTAGTTGGCGGGATTCATCAACATACAAGCGTTTCCGAATTTTTATCCACAGGTGTCTTATGGGCATTTGCTGCAGCCCTTTTCTATGCACTTACTTCCATCACAGGAAAGGGAATTCAACTACTGAGTCCGTTGTTAACGACCGTGATTCAAACGAGTCTTGGTGTTATCTTGTTGATTCCATTTGTGGATTGGTCAAAATTTACGCATCTTACTGCTGAAAATTGGTTTTATATCCTTGTGACAGGATTTATTCATACAGGATTTGTGTTCTATTTGTTCTTTAGTAGTTTACGAGAATTAAAGGCGCAAACAATTGCGATTTTAGTCTTTGTGGATCCAATTGTCGCAATTTTACTAGATGTTACGATTTTACATTACCGTCCTGATCTGTATCAGCTTCTCGGCATTTTTCTCGTGTTTGCGGGAATGAGTTATTCTCCAAAAAAAGAACGACAATTAGCAAAGGCTTAAGTTGTATATATGTAAAATATGTTCAGAGTTTGTTTTAATGGATTTTGGTTAAAATAAACTCTTTTTTCCTTATGATGAATTGTAATTTACGAACATACATTCTAGAATAAAAGTACATGTGGAGGTGTGAATAGTGAGACCTAATCTGACAAAAGATATTTCGATTCAAGATTTTAAAGATTTTTACTGGTTAAAAGAAGAGCTGCAATCATTTTGCAGGGAACATGGAATGAGTGCATCTGGTTCTAAGATAGAGATTACAGATAGAATTGAAACGTTTCTTCAAACCGGGGAGATCAAAAAAGCGTTGAGAAAGCCAAAAGATAAGACAAAGTCCCAAACACAAGGTAATTTAAGTCTTGATACAGTCATTACAGAAAATCATCGTTGTAGCCAGGATGTAAGAGTCTTTTTTAAGACAGTGATTAGTCCTAAGTTTCACTTTTCTACTTATATACAAAACTATATTAAAAATAATGTAGGAAAAACGTATCGTGATGTTGTAGCTGCTTGGTATGAAGAAGAAGAGCGCAAGAAAGATCCGGCATATAAGAAACAAATTGCTCCTCAATTTGAATACAATCAATTTACTCGTGACTTTTTCGCAGATCCAAACAATAAAGGAAAAGGTCGTAAAGAAGCGATGGAAGCATGGAATAACATTAAGAAACTCCCTGGAAGTAACAAATATGTCTCTAATCATTCTTAAGCGAAACGAAGCATTTGATGAACAAGTCAAATGCTATTTGTTTGGCCTTTTTAACTATCAAAGCGAATTGGAGTTGTCTCTATTTGTCGAAAGATTCACCCGTAAAGTGTTCTGAAAATTGTTATAATAATTCCCAAGCTATCTTGTTTTTTTATAGGAAGATAGCGAAAAAAATGAAAGCGTTTTAATGAATGGAGGGAAAAGATAACGTGTATATGACCATTGGGAAACTACTGGAAGTAACAACTGGGAATTATCCGAATAAGGAAGCGATTGTTGAGCCTGAAAAACAGATTCGCTGGACGTATGCAGAGTGGAATGAACAGGTAAATAAACTTGCTCATGCGTTTCAACAAAGCGGGATTCGAAAGGGTGACTGCGTTTCGGCGTTCCTTTTTAATAGTAGCCGACTTGCGACGACGTGTTTTGCTTGTGCAAAAATAGGAGCTATATTTAATCCCATCAACTTTCGATTAAAACCACAAGAACTTGCCTATATATTAGAAGATGCTTCTCCTAAAATTGTACTTTTTGAACAGCAAATAACCTCTCAAGTAGAAAGCATTCATACACAATTTCCTCACATTCAATTTTGGTACATTGACCAAAATAAACCATCATTTTCTGTTTCATATGAAGAAAAAGTAGCAAATGCTACGCCGCATTTTGAAAAAGTAGAAGTAAAGGAAGATGACATTTGTTCCATTATGTATACGAGTGGAACGACAGGTCAGCCAAAAGGTGTGCTTCATCGCCACCGGGAAATTATTGATCAAAGTATGATGGGTGTTGCGTATTTACATTACACGGAAAATAGCCGCGGCCTTGTGACGGCGCCAATGTTTCATTGTGCGGAGCTTCATTGTTGTTTCATTCCGAGAGTACATAGCGGTGCGACAAATATCATTCTTCATCATTTTGATGCAAAGCTTGTCTTGGAGACGATTCAAAACGAAAAGGTGACGGTGATGTTTGCGGCACCGACAATGTGGAATATGATGCTGCAGGAAGATTTAGCGCAGTATGATTTGTCATCGCTGCAATACGGCTTATACGGAGCGGCTTCGATGGCACCTGCGCTCGTTAAAGCTTGCGATGAAAAGTTGAATGTTTCGCTCATACAAGCTTACGGCATGACAGAGATGGGACCGGCCGTTACATTTTTACGGGAGCATGAGCAACTTTCCAAAGTTGGTTCGGCAGGAAAGGCTGGATATAATCACGAAATCCGTGTTGTCCGTCCGAACGATGATGGACCGTCTGAACCTGATGATGTGTTACCTCCCTATGAAATTGGAGAAATTATTATGAGAGGTCCATGCGTGATGGCGGGGTATCACAACAAGCCAGAAGTGACGGAAAAAGCTTTATATAAAGGATGGTACCATTCAGGAGATTTAGGTTATGTCGATCGAGATGGGTATTTATATGTAGCTGATCGCGTTGACGATATGGTCGTGAGCGGCGGAGAGAATATTTATCCGCGCGAGGTAGAAGACTTTTTATACACGCATGAAGGTGTGTTAGATGTTGCGGTATTAGGGGAGAAAGATGATTTGTGGGGGCAGCGCGTCGTTGCATACGTTGTTTCAAAGGACGGGTCGCTTACAGAAGAAAAGTTAGATGAATATTGCAGGCAAAGTGATAAGCTCGCTGATTATAAACGCCCGCGTAGGTATGTATTTACGGAGCAGCTACCGAGAAATGCGAGCGGGAAAATTCAAAAGTTTATTTTGCGTAATCAAGGGACAGAGGTGAAAAAAATACGATGAAGCATGCCTATTTAGAGGAGGAGCATCACATTTTCCGTGATGCTTTCCGTAAATTTTTAGAAAAGGAAGCGTATCCGCATTATAACCAATGGGAGAAAGACGGAATGATTCCACGGTCTCTCTGGAGAAAGATGGGGGAAAATGGTTTTCTTTGTCCGATGATAGAAGAGAAGTACGGCGGAGCTGAAGCTGATTTTGGATACTCAGTTGTCATAAATGAAGAGTTAGAAAAGGTTGGTTCAAGTTTAGTAGGAATTGGTTTACATAATGACATTGTCGTTCCGTATTTGACGGCATATGGAACAGAAGAACAAAAGAAGCGCTGGCTTCCAAAGTGTGTGAGCGGTGAATATATTACTGCTATTGCGATGACAGAGCCGGGAGCTGGTTCTGATTTAGCTGGTATTCGTACAACGGCGCGAAAAGAAGGCGATCATTATGTTGTAAACGGTGAAAAAACATTCATTACAAACGGGATTCATGCGGATGTAGTCGTTGTTGTTTGTAAGACAGATACAACTGTAAAGCCGGCGCATAAAGGAATTAGTTTACTCGTTTTAGAAAGAGGAATGGAAGGATTCAAGAGAGGAAGAAAACTAGAAAAGGTTGGATTGCATAGTCAAGATACAGCGGAACTTATTTTTGAAGATGTAAAAGTTCCTGCTTCTAATTTGTTAGGGGAAGAGGGAAAAGGTTTCTATTATTTAATGGATAAATTACAGCAAGAGCGCCTCATTGTCGCAATTGCGGCGATAACAGCGGCAGAAGTGATGCTGCGCTTAACGAAGGACTATGTAAAAGAACGAAAAGCATTTGGGAAAAGTATTAGTGATTTTCAAACGGTGCAGTTTAGGCTTGCTGAAATGTATACAGAAATTGAAATTGGTCGCACGTTTGTGAATGAATGTATTGCAGCACATATGCAAGGTGAAAACATTGTAACGAAAGTATCGATGGCCAAGTGGTGGGTAACAGACCTTGCAAAGAAAGTAGCGGCAAAATGCATGCAGCTCCACGGTGGGTATGGGTATATGGAAGAATACGAGATTGCTAGAAGGTACCGGGACATTCCCGTAAGCGCCATTTATGCGGGGACAAATGAAATTATGAAAAATATTATTGCGAAAAGTATGGGTTTGTAATGAAAGGGAGGAAGATGATGATTCGGAATATTGCGGTAATTGGTGCTGGGATTATGGGAAGTGGTATTGTTCAGGCATTAGCGATAGGTGGAAAGAGCGTAAAAATGTATGATGTGTCAGAAGAAAGTATACAAAAAGCATACAAAGGGATTACAACAAGTCTAGAGCGTTTTGTGAAAGCTGGGCGGATGAGTGAAGAAGAGAAAGAGCAAGTTCTTGTGAATATCGTGTCTACTATAACGATAGAAGAAGCATGTAAAGATGTAGAGCTTATTATTGAAGCTGCTCCAGAGAATTTGCAGTTGAAAAAAGAGATATTTAAACAACTAGATAGCTACGCTTCCTCGTCTACCATTCTGGCAACAAATACATCTGAATTAAGTGTAACGGCGATTGCAAGTGCGACAAATCGCCCGGAAAAGGTGTTAGGGATGCATTGGTTTAATCCAGCACCTGTTATGAAACTGATTGAAATTGTGAGAGGAGTTGATACAGCGGAACATACAATACAAGCGGTGAAAGAGTTAGCAGAAGAGATTGGCAAAGAAACCGTTGTTGTGAAAGATATGCAAGGGTTTGTCACTTCAAGAGCGATTGCCGTGCATTTGTTAGAGTGCATGCGTATGTATGAAGAAGGGATAGGCAGTAAAGAAGAAATTGATAAAGCGATTAAACTTGGCTTGAACTATCCGATGGGGCCGTTTGAGTTAGCGGATTATGTTGGATTAGACACGATGTTATTTGCAAGTCAAGGTTTAAGCGAAGCATTTGGTGATAGATTCCGCGCTCCGCAAACGCTTGTGAAACTTGTAGAGGCAGGGCATCTCGGAAGGAAAACTGGAAAAGGGTTCTATAACTATGAAAAAGGGAAAGTGGGAGAGAGAATATGAACAGAGAAGTTGTCATTGTTGAAGCGGTACGTACGCCAGTTGGAAAAAGAAACGGTGCGTTTCGTGAACTTCATCCCGTGCAACTGGCGGCAGTTGCATTGGATGAGGTGATGAAGCGTGCCAATATAGAAAAAGGTATGGTAGAAGATATTGTCATGGGCTGTGTGACGCCGATTGCAGAGCAAGGTTTTAATATTGGGAGACTTGCTGCTTTAGAAGCGGATTTTCCGATCACTGTTCCAGCTGTAACGATTAATCGTCTTTGCGGTTCGGGGCAACAAGCAATTCATTTTGCAGCGCAAGAAATTAAGTCTGGTGATATGGATATTACCATTGCTGCTGGTGTTGAGCATATGACGAAAGTACCAATTTTAAGCGATGGTAATGCAAATACAATTCCAAGTAGTCTTCATGAAAAATATGAAATTGTCCATCAAGGTGTGTCGGCAGAAATGATTGCTGAAAAATATGGAATTACAAGAGAGCAGCTAGATAACTATGCCTATGAAAGTCATCAACGTGCGTTGCAAGCAATAGAAGTAGGTAACTTTAAACGTGAAATTCTCCCAGTAAATGGGATAGATAAAGAAGGCAATACAATGCTCGTTACAAACGATGAGGGACCAAGAGCAGACACTTCTCTTGAAGCATTAGCAAATTTAAAGACTGTATTTAAAGAGAACGGATCGATTACAGCAGGGAATGCGAGTCAAATTAGTGACGGAGCAGCGGCCATTTTGTTAATGGATAGTGAAAAAGCGAAAGAGTTAGGATTGAAAGCACGGGCGCGGATTGTCAATCAAGTTGTAGTTGGTTCAGATCCTACAACGATGTTAGACGGTGTCATTCCCGCGACGAAAAAGGTACTGCAAAAAGCAAACTTAACAATTCATGATATGGACGTAGTCGAAATTAACGAAGCATTTGCTTCTATTGTTCTTGCATGGCAAAAAGAACTAGAAGCAGATTTACATAAAGTAAATGTGAACGGCGGTGCGATTGCATTAGGGCATCCACTCGGAGCAACAGGTGTGAAATTGATGACGTCTCTTCTTCATGAACTAGAAAGAAGAAACGGGAAATATGGTTTGCTTACAATTTGTATCGGACATGGGATGTCAACGGCAACAATTATTGAAAGAATATAACAAGAGGTGCAGAAACGATGTAAACATACAAAGTCGACAAGAAGACTATGGAAATATTCTTTTGAAGGAGCATTATATTGAAACATATATCATTAAAAGCAATCGATAAGAATAATTGGGAAGATGCGATTCAATTATCAGTGAATCGAGAGCAACAGCCATTTATCGCTTCCAATTTGTATTCCATTGCAGAAGTGCAGTTTCTAGACAATTTCTATGCAAAAGGAATATATCTTGATAACGAAATCGTAGGTTTTACTATGTATGGAATAGACGGTGACGATAATAATTATTGGATTTACAGACTGATGGTTGATAAAGGATTCCAAGGAAGAGGAATAGGAGTACATGCGATAAAATTGGTTATTGAAGAAATAAAGAGAAGGAATGATATTAATATTCCACTTATTATGATTGGATATCATCCTGAAAATCTTGCCGCAAAATTCGCTTATCAAAAGGCAGGTTTTATAGAGACGGAATTATCATCTTGGGGTGAGCAATTAGCGAAGTTCTGTTTATGAAAAGTAGGCTTATTTAAAGAAATAGAAATAAAAAAAGCTTGGATTTACACGTAATCCAAGCTTTTGGGTGCTAGAACTACTTAAAACCAATTTGCACCTCGCATTAAGCAACTTTCACTTCTAAAATTGTACCTGTTTTTGCATCTACTAAAAATTCAAATCGTTCTTGCACATCGTGTAATAACGTTGTAATACCACCGCGGTATACATCGTAAGTAACATCATATTTTTCAAACGTCTCAGGAACCATATGTACCCAAGAACCTGTAATTTCACCTTTATGACTTAATGCTTGCTTGACCATTGTTAATGCTTTTTCAGAAGAAATGTGGGATTGCTCTTGAACTTTATTTGCAACAACATATCCAGCTGCAAAACCTAAACCAACACCCGCTAATAAGCTTTTCCAGTTCATACATTCACCTCTATCCTGTTAAAGTTTTCCCCATAAGTATAAATCAAATTACATAAAAAAAGAAGAAACTAGAAAGATTTCGAAAATTTCGTTACAATGAAAATAGTGATTCTATTACTGGATTGAAGGAAGGGTACCGTGATGAATAAAGAGACAATGGAACTATTTCGTACGTTAACAGAACTGCAAGGTGCTTCAGGATTTGAGCATGATGTACGCCGTTTTATGAAGCAAGAACTAAGCAAATACTCAGATGAAATCGTACAAGATCGTTTAGGCAGTATCTTCGGTTTGAAAAAGGGTGACGAAAATGGCCCGCGCGTTCTTGTAGCTGGTCATATGGATGAAGTTGGCTTTATGGTAACGCAAATTACGCCAAACGGAATGGTTCGTTTTCAAACATTAGGCGGTTGGTGGAGCCAAGTATTACTAGCGCAGCGTGTACAAATTATGACAGATAACGGCCCGGTTATTGGTGTAGTAGGTTCTGTTCCTCCGCACTTATTAAGCGACGAACAACGTAACAGACCGATGGATATAAAAAACATGTTAATTGATATCGGTGCAGATAGCCGTGAGGAAGCACATGAAATTGGTGTGAAACCTGGCCAACAAATTGTACCAATTTGTCCGTTTACACCGATGAAAAATCCAAAGAAAATTATGGCGAAAGCTTGGGATAATCGTTATGGCTGTGGCCTTGCGATTGAGCTATTGAAAGAGTTAAAAGATGAAAAATTGCCAAACACATTATATTCCGGTGCAACAGTACAAGAAGAGGTCGGCCTTCGCGGTGCACAAACAGCTGCGAATATGATTCAGCCTGATATTTTCTATGCGTTAGATGCAGGCCCAGCAAACGATGCATCAGGAGATAAAACGCAGTTTGGTCAAATTGGAAAAGGTGCTGTACTTCGCTTGTATGATCGCTCAATGGTAACACACCGCGGCATTCGTGAATTTATTTTAGATACAGCGGAAACGCATAACATTCCGTATCAATATTTCGTATCACAGGGCGGTACAGATGCAGGTCGCGTACATACAAGTAACTCTGGTGTACCATCTGCAGTTATCGGTGTATGTGCTCGTTACATTCATACACACGCTTCGATTTTACATATCGATGACTATGCAGCAGCAAAAGAATTGCTGATTCAATTAGTAAAAGCGACAGATAAAACAACGTTTGAAACAATTAAAGAAAATGTTTAATAGGGAAAGGCCAAATGAGGCCTTTTCTTTTTGAATTCGAGGTGAAAATATGAAAGTAGCAGTTGGATCCAAAAACAAAGTGAAAGTAAATGCAGTTCAGCAAGTGCTTACAGAAGCAGAAATGATTTCACTGTCTGTCCCGTCTCATGTGTCCGCGCAACCATTTTCTGATGAAGAAACGCTCCAAGGAGCAAGCAACCGGGCAAAATTAGCATTAGCAGAAGGAAAAGCCGATATCGGAATTGGTTTAGAAGGCGGCGTGATGCATACAAAGCACGGCTTGTTTATGTGTAACTGGGGGGCTTTAGCAACGAAAGAAGGCAAGCTATTTACCGCAGGCGGAGCACGTATGAAACTGCCAGATGAGTTTATTCACCCTCTTGAAGAAGGAAAAGAATTAAGCGAAGTGATGGAAGACTATACGAAGCAACGTGACATTCGTAGCAACGAAGGAGCAATCGGTATTTTTACAAATAATTATGTAGATCGGACGGAGTTATTTGTGCATGTTGTGAAGCTATTAGTTGGACAGTACATGTATGACAGAAGTAAAGCATAAACCTTGCACTGGAAGTAATGTATGGTAGTATAGAAATACAATTTAAAAAACTTAAAAAAAACCTTTAAAATCCTCTTTTTTTTAGATGGGCGAGAGCGTCTGGTCATGTGTAGGGCGGTCAGGGCCTATTTCTGCCACGTGCAAGGTTTAAAACAAAAGTAGAAAGCAAGTAGCGGACATGTTTTACTTTGCATGGCAGTACTTTGTGTAAAGAAAGATTAAATTAGTAAATATGCTTCTTTTTAGATGGCGAGAGCGTCTGGCTATGTGTAGAGCGGTCAGGGTCTATTTTTGCCACGTGCGAGGGTTAAAACAAAGGGAGCAATCGAGTAGCGGGCATGTTTTAATGTGCATGGCAGTGCTTTCTGTAAAGGAAGATAAACATGCTTCTTTTTAGATGGCGAGAGCGTCTGGCTATGTGTAGAGCGGTCGGGGCTTTTTTCTGCCACGTGCAAGGGTTAAAACAAAAGTAGAAAGCAAGTAGCGGACATGCTTTAATCGGCATGGCAGCGATTTAATTAGTAAGTACATACCTTTTTTAGGGAGGAATTATAGATGAAAGCATTAGAAAGTATGGAGCAGTTTCCAGAATTGAAAAATGAGGAGAAAGTGATCTTTTTATTTTCGGCAGATTGGTGCCCGGATTGCCGTTTTATTGATCCATTTATGCCAGAGGTAGAAGAAAAATATAGCGATTTCTCTTTCTATTATGTAGATCGCGATGAATATATCGATTTATGCATCAAGTTAGACGTATTTGGTATTCCAAGCTTTGTCGCTTACAATAAGGGAGAAGAAATTGGCCGCTACGTAAACAAAGATCGTAAAACGCAAGAGCAAATTGAAGAATTCATTGAAGGTTTAAAATAAAGTGAAACTGAAAACAACCTCTATCTTCATATGTGGAGGTTGTTTTTTTCGGAAGGGAGGTAAATTGTATGAAAATGACGAGTAAAAAGATGAAAGATGAACTGATGAAGCACCTTGAACGAGCAGAGTGGGGCTTTCAGTACGATAGCGAAAAAGAAACACTTCGCATTGAGCAAGCAAATACGAAAAAGGGAATTACGGTTTCTCTTCCAGGGATTGTAGCAAAGTGGGAGGTAAAGAAAGAGAAGGCAATTGAAGAAGTTGTCTATTACGTAGAAGAAGCGCTCGTTGCGATGCATAAAGAAGTAACGAGTACGGCGAAAATTTTGCCTGTTATCCGCTCCACTTCTTTTCCGAAAGAAGCAGACAAAGGGAATCCCTTTGTCATGATGGAACATACAGCAGAAACGCATGTTTACTATGCATTAGATTCAGATAAAACGTATCGTCTGATTGATCAGCGTTTGCTAAAGCAAATTGGGATGACAGAAGAACAAGTGCGTGAAATGGCATTGTTTAACGTACGCTCTTTACGCACTGAATTTAAGCAAGATGAAGTCGCTGGAAATACATTTTATTTCTTAAATACAAATGACGGATATGACGCAAGCCGAATTTTAAATGATTCATTATTACGAGACATGCGTAAACAAATTTCCGGTGATATGGTTGTTGCAGTTCCGCACCAAGATGTATTAATTGTTGCTGATATCGTGAACAAAATGGGTTATGATATTATTGCACAAATGACAATGAAGTTTTTTGCAGAAGGTCATGTTCCGATTACATCACTTTCATTCGTATATGAAGATGGTAATTTTGAACCAATCTTTATTTTGGCGAAAAATCGGAAGGAACGAAGTGAAAAAGAGAAAGGATGAACAAAGTGAACGTTTTTTATAACCTTGAAGGTATTGGGGATACATTAATTGTTGCCCTGCAAGATATTACATTAGAAAACCGCACATTTGAACGCAAAGGAGATGTAGCGCGCGTTTTCGATCGTGAAAGCAATGTAACAGCAGGATTCAACATTTTTAATGCTTCTTCTTATATGGAAATAACAGAAACAGGCAATCTCACATTAACGAAAGAGCTTGTTGAAAAAATCAATGAAATTTTAGCGAAGAACGATTTTACAGAAACAGTAGAAGCGGATCTTTCACCAAAATTTGTTGTTGGTTACGTAGCAGAAAAAGAAAAGCATCCGAATGCAGATAAATTAAACGTATGTAAAGTAGAAGTTGGTACAGAAACATTACAAATCGTATGCGGTGCACCAAATGTTGACGCAGGTCAAAAAGTAGTAGTTGCGAAAATCGGTGCAGTAATGCCAAGCGGTATGTTAATTAAACCAGCAGAGCTTCGCGGCATTCCATCTTCCGGTATGATTTGTTCAGCGCGTGAATTAGAGCTTCCAGATGCGCCGCAAGAAAAAGGAATCCTTGTACTTGAAGACAACTATGAAGTTGGACAAGAGTTTAAATTCTAAATAAAAAATAGAGCTGACCCCATACTTATGGAGTCAGCTCTTATTTTTGTTTGTCCACCGATATATCGGCGCTTTTCGGAATATATCAGCGCTTTTTCAAATATATCGACCACTTTTCGGAATATATCGGCGCTTCGACATGGAATAAAGGCTCTTCGACAAAGTTTGACACTCCGATCACAACTACGATACACAAACATTCTATTTTCTCCCGGAAAAGAATTGTATTTTGAAATCAAATTAGGTAAAATCTAGAAAAATATGAAAAGAGGTATATCACATGATGCATCATCCAAAAGTTTACGAACTGTTTCAACTCGTGCAAACTTCTCGTATTCATGACATTGAATTGCAATCGTTAGAAATCTACCTATTTCATAAACAAGAATTTAAAGATGGCCAAGTTGGTTATCGGTATGATAAGAAAGGAAATTCATTAATAGGAGAACAAGAAGGAAATTGGCAAGAGAGTTGGTTTGTGATTGGATATGATACGGATCTTGGCAATCCTATTTTTGTAGATATACAAAATTTACATGTGTATACGGCGGAGCGGGGAATGAGTACTTGGAATCCTGATTGTATTGCGGATCATGTAGATGAAATCATAGAGCACATAAGAAATTCTTTTTATAGATAGGGAGATAATATGAAGCACATAAAAAATGTTTCTGTAATGATGATAGCAGCACTTTGTATGATAGGATGCACGAAGGAAACTGTAAAAACAGAACCGAAGCAAGAGGAAAAGAAACCTCCTCATGTCGAAAGTCCTGTACAAAACAATGAACCGAAAGCTGAGCAAGTGAAAGAAGAGCCAGCACCTGCTCCTGCCGGGGAAAAACCGAAGTTCGTCGTATGTATTGATCCAGGTCACCAACGAAAAGCGAATTTAGAGCTAGAGCCAATCGGCCCAGGGGCAACGAAACAAAAATATAAAGTAACAGATGGAACAACAGGAGTTGTCACGAAAAAGCGAGAGTATGAACTAAATTTAGAAGCTGCTGTTCTATTAAAAGAGATGTTAGAGGCAAAAGGCGTTGAAGTGGTCATGACAAGAACGACGCATGATGTAAATATAAGTAATAAAGAACGGGCGACAGTTGCTAATGAGCATCATGCGAATTTGTTTTTACGAATTCATGCAGATGGTTCGGAAAGTGCAGCAGAAAAGGGTTTTGCGGTATTGACGACGTCAAAAGAGAATGCTTTTACAAAAAATATTTATCAGGAGAGTTTAACCGCTTCTGAGTTCATTGTGAATAAAGTAAAGGAAAATAGTAATGTACAAGTAAACGGAATTAAGTTTCGTGATGATTTGTCTGGATTTAACTGGGCTGAGGTACCAGGGGTTTTATTAGAACTAGGATTTATGTCAAATCCAGAAGAAGACAAAAAATTATCAGACGTAAATTATTTACGTTCTTTACTGCAAAGTGTAGCAGATAGTGTTGAGAGTTATCGAGTTAATAAAGGGTAATTTTTTCTTAGCTCCATTGTATATGGAGCCGTTTTTATGTAATGATATTTTTTATTTTTCTGTAAATGAAATGAAAGCAATTTCATCTGCACTTTTTGTTGAATGCTGATACAATAAAGGGTGTTACTATTTAGTAGAAAGAGTGGTAAGCATGTTAGATTGGATGAAAAAGCTTTTTAAAAAAGAGGAAGAAAATGAAGCGACAGCATTAAGTGCAATAGAAACACCTGCAGAGAAAAAAGTTACTTCTCAGATCCCTCGTGTAAAATACTACTCTGATAAACGAGAAGATGAGCTGAAAGCGTCTAAATCAAATTCGGGTGCTAATTTCCGGTTCCCGTTAATTCCTGATGATGGATTTGACGAGATTACGCAGGGGTCATCTCGTCTAGAAAAGCACGCTATACAAGAAAGACCGATTAGAGAGCGGCGCCAATCAAGACGAGTAGAAGAAGTGCAAGAAATGACATATATGGAACCAAGTACTGAGAAGGTAAGACATACTCCTAAAGTTGAAAGTAATCGAAGACCGTTCCGCCCTTCAGAAATGGTTTCGCCTATTTTTGGATACAATCGTCCAGAAACCAAGAAAAAGGAAAATGAGGAAAGTAAACAACAGCAACAACGAGAAGATATTGAAATATCAATGGAAGGAAAATCAGTTGTTGATGCGTGGTTAGAAAAGAATGGCTATATAAGTTCTGATGTATCACAAGATGAATTAACAGAAGTTGAACCTACCATTGTTAAAGCAGATGCAGAGCACACAGTAGATATAGACAAAAATGAAGCAACGTTACATACCCAGGAAGAAGAACAGTTGGGTATGCCTGAAGATGTTATCGTACGAAGTGAAGATTTTGCTAAGCAAATTCATACATCTGAAAATGAAGTACAAGAACCTACTGTTGTAGGGACAAGCTTTGAAATGACTGAAGAACCAGTTACGGAAGAAGTGACAGAGGAATCAGCA
>NZ_KN050810.1:0-87350 GCF_000746135.1 Bacillus sp. UNC322MFChir4.1 | reverse complement strand
GAAGAAGAAATAAGCGAAGTAGCAGAAGAGCCTATTACGGAAGAAACGACAGTGGAGTCAGCGGAGCAAGAAGAACTTACTACAGAAGAATTACTAGTAGGTGAAACAATCGAAGCGGAAGAACTTGCTACTACAGCGGAACATCTGGAGACAGAGGAATCTGCCGAGAGGGAAGAATCAACTGTAGAAGGTAAAGACGTTGAGCTAGTGGTAGAAGCATCTTCAACAATCGAAGACTCCGATATGCAAGAAGAAACTTCAATCGTAGAAGAATCTGTTATTCAAGAGGACTCCGAAAAGATAGAAGAATCATTTGAAGCTGAAGTATCCGAGGAAACAGAAGTAGCGGACGTATCACTAGACATAGAATCCGTGGTTGCTGCAGAGTTTGATGAAGTATCCGAAGCAGAAAGTTTCACACAAGAACAAACGGAAGAATTTGTTCAAGCTGATGAGCAAACAAAGCAAGCTGTACAAAGCTTTGCAGATGTACTAATAGAAGAAAAAGAAATAGAAGCTAAGAAACAGCCGGAAGTGAAAGCGGAGCAACAAGAAAAGGTGATTGAAGAGCCAAAACGTGAGAAGAAACGTTTCGTTCCGTTTAATGTAGTGATGTTGAAGCAAGATAAACAGATGTTAGAAGAAAAGCGTCGCGCTGCAATGGCAATGCAACCTGCTCAGACGCAACCTGAGCAAAAACAAAATATAGAGGTAGAAAAGCAACCAGTGCAAGAAGAAATGACGCACCGAGTTGTTGTGGAAACAGCGCAAGACGTTCGGAATGTTTTACAAGCGCCGCCGACATACGAGTTTCCACCATTAACACTTTTAAATATTCCAAGTCATCCCACGACAAATGCTGCTGAGTGGTTAGAGGAACAAAAAGAGTTGTTAAATACGACATTCCATAATTTCCATATTGGTGCAAAAGTTGTGAATGTGACGCAAGGACCAGCCGTTACTCGTTTTGAAGTACAGCCAGAGCCTGGTGTGAAAGTAAATAAAATTACGAACTTAAGTGATGATATTAAACTGAACTTAGCAGCTCGTGATATTCGAATTGAAGCGCCAATTCCGGGTAAAAGTGCAGTTGGAATTGAAGTGCCAAATAAAGAAAGTAAAGCTGTATTTCTTCGAGAAATTTTGCGAAGTCCAGTATTTACGAAAAGTGAATCACCGCTTACAGTCGCACTTGGTCTTGATATTTCAGGAGCACCGATTGTTACGGATATTCGAAAAATGCCGCACGGTTTAATTGCCGGATCGACAGGATCAGGAAAAAGCGTATGTATTAATGCAATCTTAACAAGTATTTTATATAAGGCGAAGCCGCATGAAGTAAAGCTGATGTTAATCGATCCGAAAATGGTGGAACTTGCGCCGTATAATTCTGTACCGCATCTTGTTGCACCGGTTATTACGGATGTAAAAGTAGCAACGGCAGCCTTAAAATGGGCAGTAGATGAGATGGAGCGCCGTTATGAATTGTTTGCACATGCAGGTGCGCGTGATTTAACACGTTACAATACAATTATGAATGAACAAGAAATTCCAGGTGAAACGTTACCGTATATCGTCATTGTGATTGATGAGTTAGCTGATTTAATGATGGTTGCACCGGGCGATGTTGAGGAAGCAATTTGCCGCATTGCCCAAAAAGCAAGAGCTTGTGGAATTCATTTATTAGTAGCGACGCAGCGTCCATCTGTAGATGTAATTACAGGATTAATTAAATCAAATATTCCAACGCGAATTGCTTTTACAGTATCATCGCAAGTAGACTCGCGTACAATCATTGATATTGGTGGAGCTGAGAAATTACTCGGACGCGGTGATATGTTATTTTTAGATAATGGAACGTCAAAACCAGTTCGTGTGCAAGGGGTATACGTTTCAGATGAGGAAATTGAAAAGTCTGTTGCGCATGCGAAACGTCAAATGAAACCAAATTATTTATTCCAGCAAGAAGACTTATTGGCAAAAACAGAACAACAAGAATCTGAGGATGAACTGTTCTTTGAAGCATGTCAATTTGTTGTAGAACAAGGGGGAGCGTCCACGTCTTCTGTACAGAGAAGATTCCGTATTGGTTATAATCGTGCCGCTCGTCTTATTGAGGAAATGGAAGCACAAGGGATTATTTCGGAAGCACGCGGAACAAAACCAAGAGATGTCCTTATTACAGAAGATGAATTTGCTGCGATGCAGGATATACATGTATAAGAAAAGGTTTTGCTGTATACTAAGAGAAAACGTTGGATAGTAAAGTAGGGAGTATAGCGACATGAAAGAAATCGAACTAAAATTACAAGGTGAAATAAATCGACTGACAAATAAGACGTTCAAGTTTGATGAGCGCGTTGGTGAAGGATGGTTTTCAGCCGTTTATTTCTTAAAAACTCGTGATATTATTAAAGAATTTCGAGCGGAAAGTGTTGTGACAATGCAATTTTTCCAAAAGGAACACGCTGTATTATGCGGAACAGATGAAGTACTTGCTTTATTACAAACATTTGCGGAGCATCCTGAAGAACTTGAAATTCACACTTTAAAAGATGGGGATAAAGTAAGTCCGTTTGAAACGGTATTAACGATTCGCGGGCCATATGAATATTTCGGTTATTTAGAAGGTGTTATTGATGGCATTTTAGGACGACGCACTTCTGTGGCAACAAATGTATATAACGTTGTTCAAGCGGCGCGCAGCGGTCAAACAGAAAAGCCTGTTATTTTCATGGGCGACCGTGATGATCATTACACACAACAAGCCGGTGATGGTTATGCTGCTTATATCGGTGGTATGAGCGCACAGGCAACGCATGCGATGAATGAATGGTGGGGCAAAAGCGGAATGGGAACAATGCCTCACGCTTTAATTCAAATGTTTAATGGTGATGTTGTAGAAGCAGCGAAAGCATATCATAAAAAGTTTCCAGAAGATGAGCTAGTCGTATTAATCGATTACAATAACGATGTCATTACAGATGCACTTCGTGTTGCTCGTGAGTTCGGATCAGAACTAAAAGGAGTACGTGTAGATACATCGCGTACGATGATTGACCAATATTTCATTCGTCATCCAGAAGTACTTGGCACATTTGATCCGCGCGGTGTGAATCCATCTCTAATCTTTGCACTTCGCAATGCATTAGATGAAGAAGGATTCCAGCACGTGAATATCGTAGTAAGCGGCGGCTTTGATGAAAAACGAATCCGTGAGTTTGAAACACAAAATGTTCCAGTTGACATTTATGGTGTCGGCAGCAGCTTATTGAAAATGAACATTGGCTTTACAGGTGATAACGTAGAATTAAACGGTAAACCAGAAGCGAAAGCAGGACGTAAATATCGTCCAAACCCGCGCTTAGAACGAGTTGAATTACAAGCAAGAGGAGACGCGGAGTAAAGTGAAACTTCCATCAGTGGGGGAGCTTTATCCCCCACTGATGGAAAGCCCTCACCAATCGGGCTTTTACGGGCAGTTATTCCCCCGCATATCTTCTTTAGAAAAGCGAAGTTGGACAATGATTCTATTTCAACCTTGACGTGGGAGTACTACTGCCCGTTAATGCGGGGTAAAGTGAAACGTCTTTGTTTCTCTCCAAATGTTAAGCGAGGAATAATCATTTTTAAACAATTGAATAAATAGAAAAGCTGGTAGGGAATTGACCCTATCAGTTTTTCTGTTATCATAGTATAACGGATTGTTTTTTGCTATAATAGGTTTGTTATGGGCTTATACGGGGGCTTGGACGTGATTATAAGCAATTCGAGATGATTACCAAAATAAGAAGAAAATCATATACTGTCTTATAGATAGACCGTTGGAATAGTTCGAAATGTTGGAGGTTCTTTAAGATGACAGTTTACCATTTTGTAGGGATTAAAGGGACAGGGATGAGTGCTTTAGCGCAAATATTACATGATATGAAGCATACTGTTCAAGGTTCTGATGTAGACAAACGCTTTTTTACGCAAACAGCGTTGGAAAAGCGTGGGATTTCTATCCTACCTTTTGATAAGAAGAATATTGAAGAAGGACAAGTGATTATTGCAGGAAATGCATTTCCTGATACGCATGAGGAAATTGAATATGCAAAAGAATTAAATTTACCTATTTATCGTTACCATCACTTTTTGGGCGATCTTATGAGTAAGTATACGAGTGTCGCTGTAACGGGTGCTCACGGAAAAACATCAACGACAGGTTTATTATCACATGTGATGCAAGGTGCTAATCCTACATCTTATCTAATTGGTGATGGAACAGGATTTGGAGCAGAAAGCAGTGAATATTTTACATTTGAAGCGTGCGAATACCGTCGTCATTTCTTGTCATATCATCCAGACTATGCAATTATGACAAATATCGATTTTGACCACCCTGATTATTTTGCAGACATTAATGATGTATTTAGTGCGTTCCAAGAGATGGCACTGCAAGTGAAAAAAGGGATTATTGCGTGCGGTGATGATGAAGAACTTCAAAAAATTCAAGCGAAAGTACCAGTTATTTTCTATGGATTGGGCGAGGATAATGATTTCCAGGCACGTAACATTCAAAAAAGAACAGATGGCACTGGATTTGATGTCTTTGTTCGTAATACGTATTATGGAACGTTCGAAATTACAGGTTATGGCAATCATAGCGTGCTAAATGCATTGGCGGTTATTGCCCTTTGTCATTATGAAAACATTGATGTTGAAGTTGTGAAACATCAGTTAACAACATTTGGCGGTGTAAAGCGTCGTTTCAACCAAAAGGTAGTAGGTGAGCAAGTAATTATTGATGATTACGCACATCACCCTACGGAAATTACCGTGACAATTGAAGCAGCTCGCCAAAAATACCCAGAGCGTGAAATCGTAGCAGTATTTCAGCCGCATACATTCTCTAGAACACAAAAATTCTTAGATGAATTTGCAGAAAGCTTACGTAAAGCAGATCAAGTATATTTATGTGATATTTTCGGTTCTGCACGTGAAAATAGAGGAGAATTAACAATTCAAGACTTGCAGCAACGCATTGATGGTGCAGAGCTTGTTACAGTTATGACGACAGAAGTATTAAAGAAACATAAAAACGGCGTACTTATTTTCATGGGCGCTGGTGATATTCAAAAGTTTGAAGCTGCTTATATAAAGGAAGTACAAGTGGCGGAGAAAAAATAAGAAAATGAAAAAGACGTGTAGAGGTGCACGTCTTTTTTTCGTTGGATGTTGTTGTTACCTGCACATGAAGATGAATATTTAGCAAAAACATTGGAGGAGATTGCAATGAATCAAGATCCAATTTTACAAAAAGCGATGAATAAATGGGAAAACATGAGTCATGACTCCTCATTTCGCCTTGCATATGAAGCGCGCGAAAGATTACTTTTAGATGAGCAAGCAAAATTAGCTCACGCACGTGAAGAAGGATTAGAAAAAGGTCGAGAAGAAGAAAGAAAAAAACTAGTTCGGGGCATGCATACAAACGGAATGATTTTAGAAGATATTTCAAAATTTACAGGTTTAAGTGTAGAAGAAGTACGACAGATATTACGATTTTGAGAAAATAATAATTGAAGATATATATACTTTCTATGCTTACACATGAATAGTAAAAAGGTTTGTCTAAAAAAGTGAATTTTTTGGACAAACCTTTTTTATTATTGACCTAGAGTCAACTCTAGGTTGTAAGATGAAGTTGTGGAAGGTAAGGGGGAGATATGATGTATACAATTGGCAAAGTTGCAGAGTTAACAGGAATGAGCATTTATACACTTCGTTATTATGAAAAGTTAGGATTAGTGCCGCCACCAAAACGAAATAGCGGTATTCGGCAATATACAGATGGAGATGTGCAGTTTTTGCAATTTCTATATTCTTTAAAACAAACGGGAATGTCATTAGAGGAAATTGCTGAGTTTGCGAGTGACGGTTGTATTTTAGAAGAAATTAAGCAAAGAAAAGAAGAAGTGCCGTCGAAAATAAAAAAACGCATTTCCATTTTAAATGATCATTTAAAAAAGATAGAAGTGCAAAAGAAACAATTAGAACGAGTAATTCAACTTACAGAACAAAAATTAGAGATTTATTATGATTTTTTAGGAGAAAAGTACTTGGAGGACGATGATGAGAAATAAAGTGTATCTACAGTTGCTTGGATTTGCATTATTTACTGGTGGAACATTTAATGTTTCAAAATATGCAGTACAATATTTTTCAGCTACTCACATTGCTGCATGGCGTTTTGGGGTAGCGGCGTTTGTTATGTTAGGTATGTTAATAATTAGAAAAAATTTAAAATGGGAAGAGTGTAAACAGAATATTGGTTACTACATGTTGCTTGGGATAGTTGGGGTATTTGGGTTTAATTTCTGTTTCTTTTTAGGAATGAAAAATACCGAGGCTATAAATGGTTCACTTATTATGGCTACGAATCCACTTGTTACAACGATATTAGCGAGGATGATTTTACAAGAAAAAATAATGAGAAGACAGGCAATTGGAATGGTATTTGGATTTCTTGGTGTGATTCTTGTGATTACACAAGGGTCATTATCTGTTATACAAAATTTATCTTTGTCCACAGGAGATTTGTTTATTTTATTGGGGAATATTTGCTGGGGGTTATATAGTGTATTAGGTAGAAAGTTTATTAAAAGTGGAAGTCCTATGCACACAACGACATATACGATGATTGTTGGAGCAATCGCTTTTATTAGCATTTCTTTTGTACAGAAAAATATAGTGCCAATCATGGATATTCCTCTCTTCGCTTGGCTTTCCATCTTATTTATGGCTATTGGAACGAGTGTATTAGGCTATTTATGGTGGAATAATGGGGTAGCTCAAATTGGGGCTGCTAAAACATCATTGTTCTTTAATTTCGTTCCAGTTGTAACAATGATTGTTTCTTTCCTCAACGGTGTAAACATAACTTCGGCACAAGTACTCGGAATGATTTTAGTAATTAGCGGTGTTCTTCTTTCTTCGGGATTTTTTGTATTACGTGTTAAAAAAAGTAGTATAAATCTGTAATTTTTATAACAATTTACAAATTAAGATGTTAGAATAATAAGAAAATAAAAAGGGGGATTTAGCAATGTTTACACTAAGAATCGATGATGAAATCCAATTACAATTGTTAGAAAAGCATCATAAAGATGAGTTGTACGAATTAGTGGACAGCAACCGAGAACATTTACGAGAATGGCTTCCGTGGGTCGATCGCACAAAATCAGCTGAAGGATACAATGAAATTTTACCAATGTGGCTGCATCAATTTGCAGATGGAAATGGTTTTCAAGCAGGTATACGCTATAAAGGAAAACTTGTTGGAATGGTCGGTACTCATCCGGTAGATTGGGGAAAGAAAGCGGCAAGTCTTGGCTACTACCTTGCAGAAGAAGCAAGCGGAAAAGGAATTATGACGCGAAGTGTAGAGGCTGTGCTCCGTTATGCTTTTGAGGTATTACAATTAAATAAAGTTGAAATTCATTGCGGGGTAAAAAATGTAAAGAGCCGTGCCATTCCAGAACGACTTGGCCTTCATTTAGATGGAATGATGCGTGATGGAGAATGGTTATATGATCATTATCACGACATCGCGGTATATAGTATGTTAGCGAGAGAATGGAAGGAAAGAAGCGTATAGAAGAGCGCTTCTTTTTTCTGAATTTATTAACAATTAATGGTATTATATGGATAAGAGGTGATGGAAATGGTATTTCACATAAAAAAGAACCCCATTATAATATTTGGTATGTTTCTGATGTTATTATTCATCGTAATTTCCCCTGCTATATCACTTATACTAAACGAACAAGGATGGCTAATGGCATTTGTAGCAGGAATCTTATGTCTAGCTGTAAATATTATTCAGATTTTAGACATATTTGTGTTTCAACATAAAATTATTAATGGTGAGCTCGTAACAGGATATTGGCTCATAAAGAAGAAAATTCCGCTTGCAAGCATTCGGGTGATTCGGTTTGTTGGAAAAAGTAAGAGAAATTTAGAAGTTACGTACGGCGATAATTTTGAAGTGCATATGATTACAATGCCAAAAGAGAAAGAAAAGTTCATGGAGCTACTTTTGCAAGGGAACCCTTATGTAAGAATAGAAAATTAAATATAAGGAGTAGCCGATGAAAAATATAAAAGTATTATTTTGTTTTGAAATGTTAACAGTTCTTATGGTTTGTATAAGAGGCTACGTCCGATGGGAATGGTCTCTATACATGTCAATTGGAGTAGGGGTTTTAGCGATCGTACTTCTCTATTATTTTCATTATCGATATGGAAAAAGCGAAGAAAAGAAATCTTTCAAGCAATAGAATATCAATATTCAACGGAGGGTTCTCTATGAGCATTCGTTGGCATGAGCCGAATTGTCGTCAAGATCATATGATTTTTGATACGCTTTGGGAAGCAGAAGAATGGGGATGTTCTATTAGTAACGATATGTATGCAGGAGTATTTAATGGATATACAACCCCGGACGAGAAAGTTGCCTATGTTTTAGCCTTTCACTTGGCCAGTATTGACCAATTTCATGTTCATACGGATACAGTTTGGCTTGGGGATAAAATGATGTATAAAGTATGGGTTACTCCATCTATTTAAGGTATGGGAATCGGGGCGGCTTTGTGTAGTGTTTTTTCAATATTAGGACTTATTTTACGCATTGCAGTAGTATATTGTGCTAAAGAGAACGAGATGAGCTTAGGACGAGAAATGATACTTCAAACTAAGTTCATTTTTCATAATTCGGAGGTTTTCACATGACTAGAATAGGGATCATTCGGCACGGAAGTACACCGTGGAATAAAGAAGGAAGAGCACAGGGGAGTTCCGATATTTCTCTTGATCAAGCTGGAATAGCAGATGCATATAAACTAGCAGGGCGTTTGCGTAAGGAAAATTGGAATTTCATATATTCTAGTGATCTATTAAGAGCAAAACAAACTGCTGAGATTATTGGAGAAAAACTTTTGGATATTCCTCTTTATATAGAAACTAGACTTCGTGAAGCGGGCGGAGGACAGATTGAAGGGACGACAGAAGAAGAGAGAATTTTAAAGTGGGGTAAGAATTGGAGAGAGCTGGATTTAGGGATTGAAAGTGCTAATAGTGTGATAGAGAGAGGTCTTTCGATTATTGACGAGGTTGCATCTAAACATGATAGCAAAAACATATTGATTGTTAGTCATGGTGCATTTATTAGACACATTCTAAAGGAACTAGTGCCTCACTTACATATGGAAGAGTCTCCGAAAAATACGTCCCTAACAAAACTTATTAAACTAGAGAATGGTTGGGATTCAGAGTTATATAATTGCACCGTACATTTAGACTAGGGCGTATGCTTTCACATTGAGCCTATCTGTGTAGAGATAATACAGTTGATCTATTTCGGAAGGTGGAATGTCAAGAATCGTTATCTATTTTCAAATACATGTTTATAAGCTGGATTTGAAGTATTGACTAAGAGGGGGTGTGAATATGTTTGCGAAAATGGCAGTAGATGTTTTGTTTAATCAACAAAAAATCTAAGGGGTTGTATCTCCGGCTGCACCCCTTAATAAAGGGAGAATAACATGAAACAGTTTTTTAATCACTTTTTAACAGGTCAAACAGTTATATTAAAACAAATGGAACAAAGCGACCTTGAACGCTTTGCTGAACTTGAAAATGAAAAAGGTGCGTTATTACTTGCAAATGACGATATTCCATTCCCGTCAACATCGGAAGATTATACGAAGTTTTTCAATGGTATTAGTGCTAAAAAGGAAGAGTTTATTTTTGGGATTTTTGAGAAGGAATCGAATGAACTGATTGGCTCATGCGGTGTTTTCGCAATCAATTGGAAAAATAGCACTTGTTTTGTTGGCATTTCTATCGGGACACAATGGCAAAATAAAGGCTTTGGTACAGATGCTATGAACACTTTGATTTCATTCATTTTTAATTACATTCACATTAATAAAATCAAACTGCAAGTGTTCAGCTTCAATGCCAATGCAATTCGTTCTTATGAAAAATGTTATTTTGTAAAAGAAGGCACTTTTCGCAATGAAATTTTTAGATTTGGCACATTTCATGACGTATATGTATTTGGCTTATTAAGAGAAGATTGGAACAACCTACAAATCAATTAAGTAAAAAGCAGTAGTTCAAGTTTTCTTGAATTACTGCTTTTTTTATTAATTGTTATAACATCAAAAAAAGATGTCAAAATTTGCTTTTCAAGTATATCTTCCTAAACCATTGACATTGATAATCATTATTATTAATATTAATTTGATTTTTCATTTCATTAAGGGGGACTTTTATGAAGGTTCGTGGTTTGGTTAGGAATGTTCATTTATGCCTTAGCATGATAGCTGGTATATGTATTGTGCTAATTGGATTGACTGGAAGTTTGCTTGTCTTTGACAACGAATTGAATCGTATGATTTATCCTGATCTATACAAAATAACGAAGGGGCAACCGGTTACGTATCAGGAAGCTTTGCAAACGGTAGCAAACACATACCAAAAGGGAGAAATTCAGCGTGTGTATACGCCAGATGATCCACACTCTCAAGGGATTTATTTGTTTAATTTGAAAGAAGGAAAAGGGACAAAATCTGTATACGTTGATCCAGGGACTGGTAATATAAATGGGGATTTAGGGGAAAAATCGTTTTTTAATCAAGTCAAGGAAATTCATTATCATTTACTTCTGAAAGATTTTAACGGTAAAGAGATTGTTGGTATTATTGGATTTATTTTATTTTTTATTAGTTTATCTGGCTTGTATTTATGGTGGCCTGGAATTAAAAAGTGGATGCGTGGTTTTGTTATACGGCGCAGTAAGAATACATATGTAAAACAGTATGATCTACATAAAGTCATTGGGATCATTGCTATGCCATTTTTATTAGTGGTGTCATTAACAGGTGCACTTTTTACATATGATAAGACAATTTTTGGGTGGGTCGGAGCAAAAACTAGTGTCATGCCACCGAAGGAGAAACTTATTTCTAAGCCTCTTTCAGGAGGAAAACTCCCTCTTGATCACTTGTTAAGCGAAGCTGAAAAGGCGGTTCCTCAAGGGACTATTACGCAAGTAAGGATGCCAGCGAAAGCGAAAAAAGGAAAAGTTGAGGGTGCTGTGGAGATTCGCTTGAGTCGCTCGTATGATCCAGGGAATGGAAATGTGAAAATATGGGTTGATCAGTATAGCGGGAAAGTGTTGGCGAAACAAGATCCAAAGGTGGATGATGGACTGACGTATCAAACATGGCTTAAACCATTACATACAGGAACGTTTGGTAGTTCATTTACAAAAGTCTTATATGTGATTGGTGGTCTTACACCATCCATGTTAATGTTTACTGGCATATACATGTGGTGGTACAAGAAGAAGAAACGAAAGCTAAAACTAAAACACTCTTCAGTAACTGCAGCGTAATGATAGAAAAATAGATAAGAGCTCCCGTCAGAATTAAGGCTTTCGGGAGTTCTTATTGTATTACACAATTTTTTTAGAGGTCTTGTTATTTGAATAGAGTTGTTCCCAAAGTTCGTACATTTTGCTTCTACCATTATCAATTTCAGGATTGAATTGGATTGCAGCTTGTTTGCGAACGGTGCGGACATGCTGCACTGCTTGTTGTAATTTCTGATCAATTGTACCAAGTCCTTTTCCGGCATGTTTGGCGATTGATATTCCTGCTGTTGTTCCTTGGGACATGGCAATTTTACCGCTTTCGATGCCAGTAATATTACCAGCGACAAATAGCCCGTCAAGAGGAGTTTCCATCGTCTCTGAATGGTGAGGGACGTGGCCACCGAGTTCAGGAATGTATTGAAACGGGCATCCAGCAACAGCAGCAAGTTCTGCTAGCGGATATAGGCCGCCTGCAATGCAAACGAAATCTGCATTGTAAATTGTTTCAGATCCTCGAATAACATTGCCATTTGCATCAATATTGGCGATACGTACCCCTTCCACTTGATCTTTACCGATAATTTCGAGTGCAGCTTTTCGAAGTTGGAGAGGAGTACCATTTACTTTCATACCGCTTTTCGGATAAAAGTTTAAACCAACTTTTCTCATCCAGTCATTCTTCATGAAATGGCTTCCGATGCGTAGTAGCGGTGATGGAGCGAGATGCGCTGCATTTAAGAGAGACTTCATGACTGTTTCAGGGTCACCAGCTTGTTTACTAAGAGCATTTTTTTCCGGAAGCACAATGCGATCAACTGTTATGCCAGCTAGTTGTAATTCATTCAAAATCGCAAATGATAAAATATTCGCTCCGATAATGATTCCTTTTTGGCCAACTTGGACGCGGTGAACATTTGTCATGACTTGCGCTGCACCGATTGACATGACACCAGGAAGGGTCCAGCCCGGCAGTGGGATAGGATACTCAGCGGCCCCAGTAGCTACTAATACAAATGGTGCCTCTAGCGTACCGCAACTTGTATGCACATTCCATAGGTTATTTTCTTTCGTTAAATTGTAAACAGATACGCCGCAACGAATATCGACCGTTAATTGCTGCGCCTTTTGATAAAGACGTCTCGATTCTTCAATTCCATTCCACCACTCCCCAGAAGGCTCTTGATGAAGTTGGCCGAGTAATCTGCCACCTGGCTTTATAAATTCATCAATAACGGTTACTTTAAGACCAAATTCCGCCGCGGCGATAGCTCCTGCTAATCCTGCTGGGCCTGCTCCAATTACAATTACATCGATCATCGCTTTTCCACCATCCTTCTTACAATATTCGGATGCTGTTTCCCGCTTTCAACGACCATATCTTTTTCAATGACTGTTAAGCAAGCTCTTACGTTTGGTTGGTGATTGACAGTTACACGACATTCTAAGCAGTGGCCGATATTGCAATAAATTCCTCTAGGCGTTCCGGTATCTTCGTGAACACGTAGTTTTCTGATTCCATTTGCTAAAAGAGCAGCGGCAATCGTTTCATTTTCATATGCTTCATATTCAACGCCATCAAATTGAAAAGAAATACGTTCTCTATCATTTAAATTCCCTAAAATGGGATGATTCATAATTCTAGTCATTGTTTTTCACCTACTGTTCCAAATGTTACTGGCCGAATTGGGGGCTGATATTTTAACGGAATTTCACTAGGTGAGGTGTTAGGAATGACACTTTCAATAATGTTATCTAATGCAATTCTACAAGTGCGGCCTCCACAAAAGCCCATTCCTGCCCGTGTTCTTAATTTTAATTCTCTTGCTGTGCATTTATGTTGATTTGCTGTTTCATGAAGTTGTCCGTAAGTAACTTCTTCACAACGGCAAATTACAATGCTATCTTTGTTCCCCATTTGAATTCCTCCTCCATTGTTGTTCATCAAAATATTATGCAAAAAATGTGCCAATATAGAGGAGGAAGAGGATTAATTTAAGCCAAGTCGCTTTAAGCGATTATATAAAGTAGCTCTTGTGATACCGAGTTGTTTTGCACATTCTAATTTATTGCCATCTAAAATATGTAACGCTCTTTCAATGATCTTTTTCTCATGTTGATCCATTTCTTCTTGTAATGGCATGATAGTGCAATCATTTTCTAGAAGTACATGATTGGCAGTCTTTACCGTGTCTTCTAAGCCGATATTTTTTGTATGGAAGGGTAAATACTCTTTTTTGATTACGCCATCTGTCGAAAATACGATAAGCCGCTCTATAATATTACGCAATTCGCGAATATTACCAGGCCAATCATAACGAAGCAGTTCATGCATGACTTCTGGCGGGAATTCATGAATGGGCCGCTGATAACTTAAAGAAAAATCATGTAAGAAATAATGCGTTAATTCAATAATATCTTCTTGCCGCTCTCTTAAAGGAGGAATATGTAGACTCACTACATTTAGCCGGTAATATAAATCTTCACGGAACTGTCCTTGTTTCATTAATTCTTGTAGATCACGATTTGTGGCAGCGATGATACGGAAGTCGATGTTGATTTCTTTTTCCCCGCCAACCCGGTAATATTTCCGCTCCTGCAGCACGCGTAGCAGCTTTACTTGCATTTCGAGCGGCATTTCGCCTATTTCATCAAGAAACAATGTCCCGCCTTTTGCTAGTTCTATTTTTCCTTTTTTTCCTTTACTGTCAGCGCCAGAGAAAGCGCCACGTTCATATCCGAATAGCTCACTTTCAAATAAAGATGCCGGTATCGCACCGCAGTTAATCGAAATAAACGGCGCTTTCGGTTCCTCGCTTGCTTCATGAATTGCTTTAGCAAACACCTCTTTTCCGACGCCGCTTTCGCCTAATATGAGAACAGTGGATTTTACAGAACATACTCTTCTAGCTAAATCTACTGTTCTTTGCAGGGCGGCACTTTTTCCTTTAATAGAATGAAAGGGATCGGATGAATCTTTATATTTTGCTACTTCTTGTTCTAGACGGTGTACTTCATTGGACATATTAAATAACTTCTCATTCAGTACAACTTGATTTGTAATGTTTGTTTCTGAAACAACTGCACCGATAATTTGGTCGTTAAAGTAAACGGGATTAGAGTTAATTAAGACAAATAAATCAGATTGAGGTTGATGATGTTGTCCTACTATGCGTTTTCCTTTATGTAGAGATTGTAAGATTTCTAGATTTTTATAATCAAAGAAATCCGTAATGGGGCGGCCAATTATATCTTGTTGCTTAACCGAGAATATTTTTTCGGCTCCTTCTGTCCATGTACGAACACGTTCTTTGTCGTCAATGACCGTGACAGAAGAGTCTGTCGTTTGAGTGACAGTTTCATAAAAGGCTTTTAATTGATTATAAGAGCTATGAAGAAAATGAATGAGTTGCGCGGCTGTTATACAGCCTACTGGATGTTTGTTTGTATCAAGAATAATAACTGTGGAATGATGACTAAATGCCTGAATCAAGGTGAATAATGAATCATCCTCATATACGACTTTGCATAGAACATCAGGTGTGTTTGATGTTGAACGATAATAAAATTCCCCGTTTTTTTGTTCGATCTGTTGTGTATCGAATGATATATCTATTAAATATTGTTTCATTATTTCTTTTACTGAAGGCAATGAAAACATAATGACCCCTCCCATACTGTAAAAAAATATTAACACTGTAAAGGGAATTATACACTTATTTACAAAAAATTTAAAATGTTTTGCGATAAGGTGAAACTTTAATCAGTGGGTGGTTTTTATCCCCTGCTCATCTTTCTTATTTTACTCTTCATCTCGAGGCGGGGGCTTATTGCTCATTAAAGCAGGATAAAGTAGCAAGGGAAGAAATAATGATTCATTTTGAGAGTTTTACGTTAATTGGCACACGAATTGCATTTTTAAGCAATGAGGTCATTTCATCGAGAGGAGGAATGTCATGTGAAACATTGTGACGTGTTAGTCATTGGTGGGGGGATTATTGGCTGCTCGATTGCTTATTATGCATCTAAATACGGAAGAGACGTAACGATAATTGAAAAAGGGGAATTTGTTAGTGGCACGTCTTCAAGATGTGACGGCAATATTTTGGCGATTGATAAAGACCCAGGTTTTGATAGTCAAATGTCGTTGTTTAGTCAAAACTTAGTGGATGAATTAAGCAAAGAATTAGAACATTCATTTGAATATCGTGCTCCGGGAAGCATCCTTGTTTGTGAATCAGAGGAGGAGATGGAAGCAGCGCAAAAATGGGTAGATCGTCAAAAAGCTGCTGGTTTACCATTTCGAATGCTTGACCGCCAGGATATTCGGCAAGAGTCTCCTTTTTTTGCAGATGATTTATTAGGAGGGCTAGAATGCGCCACTGATTCCACAGTGAACCCGTATCTTTTAGCTTTTTCACTTTTAGAAGAAGCAAAAAAATTAGGAGCTAAAGCTTTCAAACATACAGAAGTAAAACAAATGAAAAAAGAAGAAAGTGGTTCATTTATTGTAGAAACGACAAACGGAACTTTTACTGCGGATCATGTCGTTAATGCGGCTGGTGTATGGGCACCTAGAATAGGAAAGATGCTCGATCTGTCAATACCGATTGAACCGAGAAAAGGGCATATTATCGTCGCTTCAAGGCAGCAGCATGTAGGGTCCCGAAAAGTAATGGAGTTTGGTTATTTAATTTCCAAGTTTGGTGGAAAGCGCGTTGTCGATCCACTAACTGAAAAATACGGAGTCGCTCTTGTCTTTGAACCAACAGAAAGTCAAAACTTTTTAATTGGCAGCAGCAGAGAGTTTGTCGGTTTTCATACGGCAGTAAATAATGAAGTCATTAAATGTATTGCGAACCGGGCAATCCGGTTTTATCCGAAAATGGCGGATATGATGGTCATTCGTTCCTATGCAGGATTGCGGCCATGGACGGAGGATCATTTGCCAATCGTGTCGCGTGTGGATACAATTCCAAATTATTATATTGCGGCGGGCCATGAAGGGGACGGTATTAGCCTCGCAGCAGTAACAGGAAAAATAGTAGAAGAACTCATTAACGAAAAAGAAACATCTATTCCTGTTGATCCGCTTAGCATTAACCGATTTTCAGAAAGGATGTTGAGCCGATGAGGGCACAAAGAGTCTTTACAACGATTGATACACATACAGGTGGGAATCCAACGAGAACATTAATTAGCGGCCTTCCAAAACTAGTTGGGGAAACAATGTCAGAAAAAATGCTCCATATGAAAAAGGAATATGATTGGATTCGCAAACTGTTAATGAATGAACCGCGTGGTCATGATGTTATGTCTGGAGCTTTATTAACAGATCCTTGCCATCCAGAAGCAGATATTGGTGTGATTTACATAGAGACAGGTGGCTATTTGCCGATGTGTGGACATGACACGATTGGTGTGTGCACAGCTCTAGTTGAGTCTGGATTGATTCCTATTCAGGAGCCGGTTACTTCTTTAAAGTTGGATACGCCAGCTGGACTCGTTGAAGTGGATATTTTAATAGAAAATGGGAAAGCAAAAGAAGTGTCTTTTTGCAATATCCCAGCGTTTCTTTTAAAAAGCATTTCCGTTGATGTCGAGGGAATTGGAAGTATAGATGCCGATATTGCGTATGGCGGGAACTTTTACGCAATCATTGAAGCGAAAGCGGTTGGATTGGAGTTAATTCCAGAAAATGCTTCTCATATAATTGAAACTGCAATCAACATTAGAAATACCATTAATGAGAAAGTTGAAATCGTTCATCCGCAATATTCGTTTATTAAAGGGTTAACTCATGTCGAGTTTTTCACGGAACCAACTCATGAGGAAGCGGATGTGAAAAATACAGTGATTGTTCCTCCGGGAGGAATCGACCGTTCTCCATGTGGAACAGGCACTTCTGCAAAATTAGCTGTCCTATATGCGAATCAAGAAATTTCAATTGGCGAAGAGTTTGTTCATGAAAGCATTGTCGGTTCCTTATTTAGAGGACGCGTATTGGAAACGACGGATGTGGAAGGGGTTGAGGCTGTTGTAACCCAAATTACAGGATCTGCTTGGTTAATGGGAATGCACCGATTCTTCTACAATGAGAAAGATCCACTTAAAGAAGGCTTTCTGCTCATTCCGCCAATGGAGCATGAAACGGAGGACGTGAAATGAAAATTCAGAAGACCTATTCAACGACAGATGTACACGTAGCTGGAGAAGCGTTTCGTGTTATTAAAGATGTGCCATTCATTCATTATCAAAATTTAGAGCAGTTAAATGAACAATTTATGCATGTATTTGCAGATGAAATTTACCTTTTATTGAATGAACCCCGCGGATTTGCTGGGTTGAATGGCTGTCTTGTTGTTCCAATGATTAGCGAAGAAGCAGATGCCGCGGTATTATTTTTAAATCATGAAGGAACGGTTCCGATCCATTACGGCGGCATTGTTGCTGTTATTACAGCTTTATTGGAATGCGGTCATTTAAAGCCGAGAGCGTCAAATGAATATAAAATCGAAACGCAGAGAGGTGTGATTTCCGTTACCGCTATGATCGAGGATGATGAAGTAGTTTCAGTGGTGGTTGAAAGTGAACCGTGTCAAGTAGTAGAAACGAACATTCCATTGTCTCATTCGAATGTCAATACACAGTTCTCCCTTGTACAAGCTGATCAGTTATATGCAGTGTTTGAGAAAGACGATATTGCTGCAGAGATTCGTGTTGAGGAACTGTCTGAATTGAAGAGATGGGGACAAAAGATACACCAGGCTCTTGAGTCGAAATTTCCAGTAAGAGGTATCATTTTAATGGATGATTCGCAATTAAAAGAGAGACGGATTAAAACAATCACGTTTCGTGAAGACCAGTATATCGTTCGCTCTCCTGGCTTTGAAACAACAAAGGCATGCATTACAAGTTTACTTTCTAAAGGAAGATTGTACTTAGAGCCACCTTTTGTAAATGAAAGTATTTTTGGTAGTACTTTGACAGTACAAGTGGCGAAACAAACAGATGATGGATACAAATTCACTTTAAAAAGCCGCGGTTTCATTACAGGGATGCAAATGTTCGTATTAGATCCGACAGATCCGTTACCTGCTGGATTTTTACTGAAATAATAAAAGCGAGATTTATAGATTAATAATAATGATTGTCTAACTTATCCCGCTATTCGTGGGCAGTAAGACCCCCACCTCAAGATTCAGAGAGAAGCAAAGAAGATAGGTGGGGGATAACTGTCCGTAAAAGCCCGATTGGTTCAACTAACCGTCAGTGGGGGATGAAGAAAACCCCCACTGACGGAAGTTTCACTTTATCTAAGGTTATTATGCCTGCTATATATACATTTTCATTTTTCGGCACATAAGTTGCTTCTATGAAGAATACAACATGAACGCTACTTGTTTTCTCCTTTTGTTTGAAACGTTGCCTGTGGCAGGAAAAGGCCCTGACCGTTCCTATGCGCGGCCAGATGCTCTCGCCTACCCGAAAAGAAAGGGGTTTTCATGTCGTTTTTTTAACTTGTATATATAGTAAAAAAATATTGAGGAGGAAATAGAAATGACAACAATTAGAGGAGCTTATCCAGTATTAATTACACCAATGAATGAGGAGCAAGAGATTGATTGGGCCGGCGTAAAAAATAATGTGAATTACTTTATAGATCAAGGCGTTGCAGGGATTGTAATTAACGGAAGTACTGGAGAGTTTGTAAGTTTATCAAAAGAAGAAAAGTTTCAAATGGTTGAAACTGTATTAAGAGAAGTGAACGGCCGCATTCCAGTTATTGTAGGGACTGCAGCTGAAACAACAAAAGAAACAATTGAATACACGAAACAGGCAGAGGCACATGGGGCAGATTGTGCGCTCATTATTAACTCTTATTACTGCAAGCCGAAAGAGGAAGAGATTTATTTCCACTTTAAAGAAGTATCAAATGCAGTGAATATACCGATTATGCTGTACAACAATCCGTTTACATCAGGCGTTGATATGAGTACAGAATTGATGCTACGAATCGGAAAAGAATGTGAGAGAGTTACCCACATTAAAGAATCAAGTGGAGATGTCCGCAAAGCAAGAGATCTTGTTAGACAAGGTAAAGGGGACATTGAAATTTTCTGTGGTTCAGAAGATTTAGTTATGGAGTCTTATTCAGTCGGGGCAACAGGCTGGATTTCTGTTGCGGGGAATGTTGTGCCAAAGCTTGTTACAAAAATGTTTAATCACTTCCAAAACGGTGAGTTAAAAGAAGCTTGGGAAATCAATGATCGTATTTTACCGCTATGTGAATTTCTTGAAGGATCAGGAAAATACGTACAAATTGTGAAACGTGCAATGGAATTAAATGGGCAGGCAGGAGGACCTTCACGCTATCCTCGTTTAGGATTGACACCTGAGGAAGATCAAAAGCTTAAGGATATTTTAGCGAGTTTAACTGCTGTTTCACGTGCATAAAGTGAAACTTCCTCTTGGGAAATGGTTTTCTTCCCAAGAGGTTAGTTGAACCAATCGGGCTTTTACGTGCAGTTTATCTCCCATTTATCTTCTTTGCTTTTGCTAAATTTTGAGGTGGGAGTATTACTGCACGTTAATGCGGGATAAAGTGAAAAATCCATCAACGGGGGAATTATCCCCCGTTGATGGTTAATTAAAGAAATTGATCTTCTTCGGATGTCTGCGCATAGTGGGATATAAAATGTAAAGGGGAGAGGAATATGTTAACTACACAAATCGAATTAAAGCCGAGGGTAAAAGCTTTTTTAGAAGGAAATATTGAACTCTTTATCGATGGGAAATTTGTACCATCGATAAGCGGCAAAACGTTTGAAACGTATAATCCAGCAACAGAAGAAGTGCTTGCTTTCGTAAGTGAAGCCGGGGAAGAAGATGTTGATTTAGCAGTAAAGGCTGCACGAAAAGCATTTGAAAAAGGAGCATGGCCTGACTTGAGTGCGGCTGAAAGAGCACATTTAATTTACAAGCTGGCTGATTTAATTGACGAGCATAAAGAAGAGTTAGCGCAATTAGAAGCGCTTGATAATGGAAAACCATATCAAGTAGCACTAGATGACGATATTCCAGCAACAGTAGAGCATTACCGTTACTATGCTGGCTGGGCGACGAAAATACTTGGGCAAACAACGCCGATTTCAAAGGACTATTTAAACTATACACGCCATGAACCGATTGGGGTTGTTGGGCAAATTATTCCATGGAACTATCCGTTAGTAATGGCGGCGTGGAAAATGGGAGCAGCATTGGCGACAGGATGTACAATCGTTTTAAAACCTGCTGAGCAAACACCGTTATCTCTGTTATATACGGCGCAGCTTTTTAAAGAAGCGGGCTTCCCGGACGGCGTCGTTAATTTCGTTCCTGGATTTGGTCAAACAGCAGGAGCAGCAATTGTGAATCATCATGATATTGAAAAAGTAGCCTTTACAGGTTCGACTAATACTGGTAAATATATTATGCGCCAAGCAGCTGAAACAATTAAACATGTGACGTTAGAGCTTGGAGGAAAATCACCAAATATTATTTTAGAAGATGCAAATATAGAAGAAGCAATTACTGGTGCTTTTAACGGGATTATGTACAACCATGGACAAAACTGCAGTGCAGGATCTCGCGTATTCGTTCACCGAAAGCATTATGAAAAAGTGGTGGAAGAATTAGCGAAACTTGCGAACGATGTAAAACTAGGTGCAGGAATGGAAACAGGTACAGAAATGGGACCGCTTGTTTCGAAAAAGCAACAAGAACGCGTGTTACATTATATCGAAAAAGGAAAAGAAGAAGGTGCAAGAGTTGCAGCTGGCGGTGCGAAGGTGTTTGAAAAAGGATACTTCGTCAGACCAACTATTTTTGCTGATGTTACAGATAATATGATTATCGCCAAAGAAGAAATTTTTGGTCCAGTAGTGGCAGTTCTGCCGTTCGATACGGTAGAAGAAGTAATTGAAAGAGCAAATAACACACCATTTGGACTCGCTGCAGGTGTATGGACAGAAAATATTAAAACTGCACACCAAGTAGCGAATCGTTTAAAAGCTGGTACAGTGTGGATTAATGATTACAACTTAGAAGACGCGGCAGCGCCGTTTGGTGGTTATAAGCAATCAGGTATTGGCCGTGAAATGGGCTCTTATGCACTTGATAACTATACAGAAGTGAAGAGCATTTGGGTGAACTTGAAATAAAGATTGGGAAAACCTTTCTTTTTAGGGTGGGCGAAAGGGTCTGGCCGCGTATGGTAGCGGTCAGGGCCTATTCCTGCCACGTGCGAGGGTTAAAATAAAGGAGATAGTCTACGTTAAAAATGCTGAAAATTAAGAAAATAAAGCGAGAGAGGAGAGGTTAGGATGTCTAATAAAGGTAAGTTTAAAAGAGAAATATCACTACTAGATTTAGCCTTTATCGGTTTTGGCTCTATGTTTGGATCAGGTTGGTTGTTTGCTGCTAGCCATGTTGCTGGAATAGCAGGTCCGGCGGGAACTATTTCATGGGTCATTGGTGGATTTGCTATTTTGTTATTAGGACTTGTATATTGTGAACTTGGGGCAGCACTTCCGCGAGCTGGAGGAATTGTTCGCTATCCTGCATATTCTCACGGTCCGATACTCGGATATTTACTTGGATTCATTACTCTTATTGCATTTTCAAGTTTAATCGCAATTGAAGTAGAAGCAGCTAGGCAATATGCTGCAGCTTGGTGGCCAAGTTTGACACAAGAAAACTCTACTTTACCGACTGTAAGTGGTTGGCTTATGCAATTTGGACTACTCGTCATTTTCTTTTTGTTAAATTACTGGAGTGTAAAAACATTTGCGAAAACAAATTTAATCATAACTATCTTTAAATTTTTTGTACCAGCATTAACAATTGTTGTATTGCTAATGTATTTAAATGCCGATAATTTTTCAAGTGCTGATTTTGCACCGTTTGGATTTTCTGGTGTACAAGCAGCCATTTCTGCCGGCGGTGTTATTTTTGCTTATTTAGGACTGACACCTATTGTATCAGTTGCAAGTGAAGTGAAAAATCCGCAAAGAACGATACCGATTGCTCTTCTTTTATCTGTCGTCTCTTCAGCGATTGTTTACGTTCTTTTGCAAGTTGCTTTTATTGGAAGCATTCCAACTGAAATGCTTAGCAACGGTTGGGCGGGGATTAGTAAAGAATTTAGTTTACCATTTAAAGATATTTCTCTTTTATTAGGACTTGGCTGGATGGCCTATTTTATCGTGTCCGATGCCATTATATCACCGAGCGGAGCGGGGAATATTTATATGTCAGCTACTCCTCGCGTTATATATGGCTGGGCTCAAGGCGGAACGTTATTTAAAGTATTTTCTAAAGTTGATGAAAAATCAGGCATACCAAGACCGGCTCTTTGGCTTACTTTTGCTCTTTCTATTTTCTGGACATTACCGTTTCCTTCATGGGAAGCACTAATTAATGTTGTTTCTGCAGCGCTTGTATTAAGTTATGCCCTTGCACCGATTACAGCGGCGGCACTTAGAAAACGGACTCCTGAGCTAAATCGTCCATTTTTAGTAAAAGGAATGTCAATCATCGGGCCTCTTTCATTTATCATTGCTTCATTAATTGTGTACTGGTCTGGTTGGAAAACACTTTCTTGGTTACTATCTTCACAAGTTATCATGTTTGTCATCTATCTATGCTGCAAAAAATGGGTACCAACTTCACAAGTATCTTTAGCCCAGCAAATTAAGTCATCGTTATGGCTCGTTTTTTACTACATTGCCATAATGGTAGTGTCATACTTCGGTATGTTTGGAGAAGGGAAGGGATATTTAACCAATTCAACAGATTTGCTAGCGGTTAGTATTGTTTCCTTGATTAGCTATTACTGGGCGGTTCATACGGCTTTACCGGTTGTAGATTTAGATGATGAAGATGAAGTGGAAAGCACTGATTATGTAAAGGTAGAGAATACGCCGGTTAGTAAATGATTTTGTATAAGCATAAAACCTAAAAAACCTTTTCCTTTTAGGTGGGCGAGAGGGTCTGGCCGTGTATAGTAGCGGTCAGGGCCTATTTCTGCCACGGGCGAGGTTTAAAACAAAAGAAAAGAAAAACATAGAAAGGGAAGAAGCGTACAGGGGAACGCTTCTTCCTTTTTTCTGAATTTACTAATTTTTCATGGTATAATATGGATAACTACGGCATTTTTTAGGAGGCGAGTGCATTGCGTGAGGCTTTACAACAACGCTGGAGTTTAGATGAGATTTTTCCTGGAGGAAGTGAGTCGAATAGCTTTAAAGAGTTTCTTATAAAGCTAGAGGGAGATATTGTTAAAGAAACAGCTACAACAATAGAAATGAAGGAACTGGAATCAATAAGTGGATATGAAGAGTGGATTGAACAAATGAATCGAATCCAAGAGATGTCTATTCGCTTGCTAGAAGCAACCCACTTTGTAGAATGTTTGGAATCAGAAAATGTGGAAGATGAGCAGGCTATTATATTAAGTGAAAAAGTAAGAGATATTTCATCACAATTTCAGGTCGTCATCAATGATTTTGAACAAACATTGGTACATATACCGGATGATACTTGGGAGCAGTTATTGCAGCTGGACCAAATTAAGCCGATTGCTTATCCACTTCAAGAAAAAAGAGAAGCGGCGAGAGGGAAATTATCGGTAGCGCAGGAGCAGTTGATTCAAGATCTTTCTATTAATGGCTATCATGCGTGGGTTAATTTATATAACTCTGTCATTGGCAAAACAAAGATTGTTCTTGAGGAAGACGGACAAAGGAAAGACCTTAATTTTGGACAAGCATATAACCAATTACATTCATCTATCAATCATTATTCTAGAACGAATCTCGTAAATGCTTTACATAATGCAGGCGAAAAAGTAGCTGAGACATGCGCAGCAGCTCTAAATAACATTGCTGGTTTTCGATTACAGGTGTATAAACACCGAGGAGTGGATTCCATTTTAACAGAACCACTTCGTTACAATAGAATGTCAGAAACAACGCTTGATTCTATGTGGGAAGCTGTTAATCAAAGTAAGCCTATCATAACTTCATATTTAAAAAGAAAGGCAAGTTTACTAGGATTAGAAAAAATGGATTGGTTCGATATATATACGCCTATAGGCAAAGTAACGAAGACTTATACATATGAAGAGGCTGCTGACATAATCCTTACTGGGTTTCATTCTTTTAGCCCTAAATTAGCGAATTATACAGAAAGAGCATTTCAGGAAGGCTGGATTGATTCTGAAAACAGGAATACAAAAGCAAGTAGAGGATTCTCAGCTAGATTTCCGCTAACGAAGCAAGCGCGCATCTTCATGAACTTTCAAGGAACACATAATAATCTCGCTATACTTGCCCATGAATTAGGACATTCTTTTCATCAAGGCATTATTTCAAATGATGTTCCGCCATTTGCACAGCAGTATACGATGGCTGTTAGTGAAACAGCTTCTACGTTTGCAGAAACGATTATTTTAAATAAGGTCATTCAAGATACTTCAAATGAACATGACAAATTGCTTCTTCTAGAGGCAAAGATACAAACTGCGCTTAGTTATTTAATCGGAGTACAGGGAAAGTTTATATTCGAAAGAGACTTCTATGAAATTCGAAAAGAGCGGGTTGTAGGAGTCGATGAATTGAACCATTTGATGAAAAAAGCACAGCAGTATGCGTTCAATGATTCTCTTATTTCTTATCATGATTTTTCATGGATTTGGAGTCGACACTTTTATTTCACTGATAAACCTTTTTATAATTTCCCGTACACATTTGGCTTTTTATTCAGTCAAGGAATCTACGCGACGGCACTTCAAGAAGGACATTCATTTGAAGAAAAATATATAGATTTGCTTCGAGATACTGGCAGAATGACTGCTGAGCAATTAGCTTTTCACCATCTTGGCTTTGATCTAACAAAACAAGAATTTTGGGAGAAAGCAATGCAAGTTATTTTACAGGATATAAAAGATTTTCTAGCTTTAACAGACAAGCCCCTGAGCGAGGAGGGGATGAAATGCTGAATGTAGCATCAAAAACAGAAGAGTTAAGAACAAAATTACAAAACATATTAACGAGAGAATATGAAGAGTTAGGTATTAAAAGCTTAGAAGTAGCAGGAAGCGGCGTCCAAAATGTTGTGCTTCGAGGAGATTCAGAAACAGGTTCTTTCGCTTTTCGTGTACCGTGGGAGCGCGAAGTTGCTAATATCAATGAAAATTTATTTAGCAGTCGCCTTTCATTACAAAAAGAAGCAAAGCTTTCTGCGTTTTGTCATTCTCAAGGAATTCCTGTGCCAGCGGTTCATGGACTGCACCTTTCTGAGGAACTTGATTTTTTAATTTCGGATTATATAGTTACTGACGCTACTCCGATTTCTTCTTACGAAATTGGAGAATTAGCCAATAAGCTTCATCATATGCCAATTGAATGTTTACATTATGAAAATGAACATGGAAAGTCGACAGAACAGCATATAGCAGAGCGTCTTGCTAGAAGACTACAATCATTTAACAAAATTACTTCTTTACGTATTCCATTTCCAAAAGCAGAAGAAATTGAGGCGATTTTAAAGGAGGGGGAACAGGTAACGAGGCTGCTTCATATGGATATTCGACCTGCCAATATAATTGGTCATGGCGGAGAAATTCAAGCAATCGTTGACTGGGACAATGCTCTTATTGGTCACCCGCTTCTCGAACTGATGAGAATAGCGGAAGTAAATGAAGTGAATTGGAGTGAATTTAAAGCCGGGTATAAAGATGAGCATATTTTTGAGTCTCTTCCAAAAATTGTTTGTCTATTTTACAGGCTTGATACGGCGCTGATGCTTGCGAATCTTTTTATCGCTCAGCTAAAAATAAAAGATAAAGGATTGTATTATAGGGAACGTGTTGAAGTAATTAGTAATGAAATACATACATTTTTATAAATTTCGTAAAATTAGGAGAAATAAATATGGATATAAATTTGGAAATTGAAAAAGTAAAGCTAGAGAATAAAAGCGTTTTAAAGAATTTGACGGAACTATATAAATACGACTTTAGTGAATTTGATCCTGAAGATGTGAATGAGCATGGTTTGTATGAATATATGTACGTAGATCATTATTTTACAGAGGAAGGTCGCTTTGCATTTTTTATAAAAGTGAATGGAAAGTATGCAGGGTTCGCATTGATCCGAGAGATTGAGGAAAATGGTCGTACATACTACTCTATGTCAGAATTTTTTGTTATGAAAAAGTATCGGAAAAGTGGTGTAGGAAAACAAGCGGCTATGCAATTGTTTTCTAGATTCCCCGGGGAGTGGGCAGTTGCAGAGATGGAAGAAAATGTTCCAGCTCAAGCATTTTGGCGAAAAGTCATTTCTACCTATACGAATAATGGGTACCGTGAGATAAGGAAAGACGGTTGGGACGGACCAATCCAAGTGTTTCATTCGAGCGCGAGTATGTAAGTGTTGTAAAGTTATTTAAATTCGATATGGAAATATAAGAGCCTTGCTACATTTTCTTGTAATAAGACTCTTTAAAGTTGTTTAATTCTTATTGTACTAAAGCACCCGTTACTCTATTTAGTTAGATAAGTTATTTATTAGAAAAATTATCAATCGCTTGAATAGCTAGTTTCAACGCTTTTATTCTTCTTTCTAAAAGCGTTCTTTGGGGACTATTAGCCTTTGACTTATCATAAATGTTCTCAATTGATGGAAGCAAACCAGTAAGAACATTGCGAGCTTCTGTTAAATCTTCATGGGGGTAATGATGGGGTCTTTGATTCCAAACGTTTTCTAGCATTGCTAAGCCGATGCAAACAGCTTTGAGTCGTTTCTTTACTAAGGTAGTATTTGCGCCTTTCTGAGTCATCTGTGACAAGGCATTTTCGAGTTTACTGATTGTCGATTGTAAAGACTTTATTGATTCCAATTTATCTACATTTGATATGTTTTCCATGTTAGTACTGTCCCTTCTTCGTTTTTGGATTATTTTTCTTGATACTTGATAAAATCGTTAAGAACCTAATTTTACTCGCAATATTTTAACATAAATAACCAACTTTATTTGATGTGGATTCTCAATAATCTGGCCCAATTGTTGAACACAAGTTAATTAACACTCTTCAACTAACCTGCCTGTTAGTCCAATAAGAATTAAACAACTTTATTATTTTTTTAACAACTTTTTTGTCACTTAACAAGTGTTTCTATACATTATGGAGGGGATATCATGGTACTGCAAAGAGTAAGCTTAATAACAATTGGTGCATTTAATTTACCGGTTCTTCGCGCGTTTTATAAAAGCTTAGGATGGGAAGAGACAGAAATAAGTTCAGATACTTACGCTGCGTTTAAAACGGCGGGTGTTATTCTTTCGATCTTTCCTATTGAGGAATTAGCAAAGGATGCTGGCGTTTCCATTACTCAAGATGTAGAAACGTTTCGCGGTGTAACGTTTGCGATTAACGTAGATCATCCGGAGCAAGTGGATACAACAATTGAAGAAATTCGAAAAGTAGGCGGAAGAATTTTACGAGAGCCAAGCGCTGCTTTTTGGGGAGGGAGAACAGCTTATTTTGCTGACCCTGAAAACAATCTTTGGGAAGTTGCTTGGAACCCGGATTCTGTATTTGATGAAAGAGGAGCTATGCTGGAGTTCTAATTATTCGAAGGGGAATTTTATATGAATATGAAAACCTATCCTGTAACATCAGATGATTTGAAGTTAATTGAGGAAGCGACGACGAAAATTAAGACGTTATATAAAGAAAATTGTCATCATGTGGGCGCAGCTTTGCGTACTATATCGGGTGAAATCGTGTCAGCTGTGCATATTGAAGCGTATGTAGGGCGAGTTACGGTTTGTGCTGAAGCAATCGCAATTGGTAGTGCAATATCAAATGGTCATAAAGGGTTTGATACCATTGTGGCTGTTCGTCATCCCTATTTAGACGAACCCAATCGAGAAATTACAGTAGTCAGTCCATGTGGTATGTGCAGAGAACTTATTTCAGATTATGCCCCTCATTGTTATGTGCTTTTAGAGGTGGGTAATGAAATTATTAAAACAACAATTGATGAATTAATTCCTTATAAGTATAAAAGATCGTCAACTTAGTAAAATTATTCTATATATGCAAATGACATAAAAATCTCTTTCTTTTAGAGGAGGACGAGAGCATCTGATTGTGCATAAAAGTGGTTAGGGCCTTTTCCTACATTTAGAATGCTGAACATTGTCGAAGCGTCTTTATCTTGTGTCGAATCGCCGATATATCGGAAAAATCGCTGATATATTGAAAAAAGTGGTCGATATATTTGAAAAATCGCCGATATATCAGTGAACATATTAAGAAGGAGTTGATTTAAAAGATATCTACATCTCTTTTGAATCAACTCCTTTTTCCATCTTATTTTAAGTTCTCAGGATTTAATGCTTCTAATTCAGGTACAACGAAGCGGCCATCTTTACGGATTAATACGTCGTCGAAGTAAATCTCGCCGCCGCCGTATTCAGGGCGTTGGATGCATACTAAGTCCCAGTGGATGTTAGAGTTGTTGCCATTCCATGCATCGTCGTATGCTTGTCCAGGAGTGAAGTGGAAGCTGCCGTCGATTTTCTCATCGAATAGAATATCGCCCATTGGATGTAAAATGTATGGGTTTACGCCGATTGCGAATTCACCAACGTAGCGTGCACCTTCGTCTGTATCGAAAATTTTGTTAATGCGCTCTGTATCGTTTGCAGTTGCTTCAATGATTTTACCATCTTTAAATGTAAGTTTTACATTTTCGAACATGTAACCGTTGTAAGGAGATGGTGTGTTGTAAGAAACTGTACCGTTAACAGAATCGCGAACAGGCGCAGAGTATACTTCGCCGTCTGGAATATTTAAGTGACCAGCACATTTAATTGCTGGGATGTCTTTAATAGAGAATGTTAAGTCAGTGCCAGGTCCAACAAGACGCACTTTATCTGTTTTGTTCATGAACTCAACAAGATTGTCCATCGCTTTATCCATTTTCGCGTAGTCTAAGTTACATACGTCAAAGTAGAAGTCTTCAAATCCTTCTGTGCTCATTTTTGCAAGCTGTGCCATTGCAGCATTTGGATAGCGCAGTACAACCCATCTTGTTTTTGGAACACGAATGTCTCTATGTACTTTTTTACCTACTGTGTTACCGTAAATTTTCATGCGCTCACTTGGAACGTCAGCTTGTTCATTTACGTTATCACCAGAGCGAAGGCCGATATAAGCATCCATATCTTTCATTACGCTTGCTTCATATGCAGCGATTTGCTCGAAATGTTCTTCTGTTGCGCCCATCATTAAAGAGCGGTCTACTTGATGATCTTTTAATAGTACGAATGGATAACCACCAGCTTCATATGCAGCTTTTACAAGTGCTGTTACTAGCTCTTTTTGTAAACCGAAATTTTCGATTAATACTTTTTCGCCTTTTCGTAAACGAATAGAGTAATTAATTAAATTTTTTGCTAATGTTTCAATACGTGGGTCTTTCATAAGTAAAGCCTCCCTTATATGTGTATCCTTCTTTATTGTAACCTACTTATTTGAATTTGTTTAATAATTTATCGAAATATTGGCAAGAAAATTATAAATGTAAAACGTGAAAAGAGTAAGTTGTAGATAGTTGTTATTTTCTGTCCTAAAACAAAGAGTAACCAGTATGTATTTCTAGTTACTCTTTGTTATACATGCTATTTACTAATAAATGGCTTATACGTTATTTCATTTGATCAAACATTGTTTTAACATCCTTAGAGTTAGGGGTTGCATACAAAGTTGGTGTGCCAGAAGTTGAACGCCGAGATGTCACTGCAAAAACATAACCAAGATCTTGATTAATTCTTTCTCTTAACCAAGGCCCCCCACTAGCCCCGCCATTCATACCACACTTCATGGTGGCATCGCTGCTAAACCATCCTCTACTAGTTGTAGGTCCATCGCAATAATAAGCTATCTGTCCATCATATGGGTTTTCGGCGGGCCAACCAAAAATACGAACGTCTGGTTGATTCGTACCATATCCAGTGGAAAGTCCATTTCCTCCAATCGTATTTACTAAGTCTTTTTCATTCCTTGGGAAAACAGTGAAAAATGCTTGGTCATAGCTAGAATTACTATCATTTATCCAGGCGTTGAATGTCCGCGCTTCTTTCCAGTTCCAAATACCATAAGGTGTTGAACCATTACGATATGCCGGAGCAAATGCAATATTTGAGTGCCATCCTTTCCCTTTTCCTCCATTTACACAATGGGCTGCTGTTATAACAAGATTTTTATAATTATTGTTAATTGAAGAAGCAGAACAAACATAATCTTTTCCGCCATATGAAAAAAATACTTTGCCTGCTGTAGATGGAACAACTACATTTGCTTCGTTTATGTTATTGTTAGTTTCGGGTAGAACGGGATCAGAAATATTAGTAGGCTCTCCTATTAAAGAAGATTCAAATTGTTCTGGATTCGTTTCTTTTTTTTCATCATTTTTAATTTTGTCTGCTGGAATTGCATTTTTCATCTTTTCTTTTGTCCAATAGCCGGCAGGATCTTCTGTATTTTTGGGATCTTGAATAGTAGGTGGGATTGTTGGAGCAGTTTTAGATTGGGTAAGAGAATCGTTATTTCTTAAAGTAGTATTTTCATCATTAGATGTTGCAAATGCTAACTGAGTACTTAAACATAATGTGAAAATTACACTAAATATAGTTCCGAAAACCAAAAAATTTAGTCTTTTCATAAATGCCCCCCCCTGGATATATTTGGTTATTCGTGGCCACAATCATAGCATATTTCAATTCGTTATTCACTATGAAAACAAATTGAAACATTCGCATAAAATTTTTTCTTTATATGTAGTCCCTTTCATGACCACATATAAAGAAAAAACGAGTGAAGGCCACTCTTTGTTTTACATGGCAGTGACTTATCCCGCTATTCGTGGGCAGTAATACTCCCACCTCAAAATTCGGCGAAAGCATTGTCCAGCTCCAGCGGCTAGAATCTCCGGTCGTTTCGCCCCCTACGAGGGTCGGGTGCTCCAACGTCCTGCGATTCTGAGCGAGCCGCTTCCGCTTTTCTTAGGAAGTTAGGTGGGAGATAAACTGCCCGTAAAAGCCCGATTGGTTCAACTAATAATCAGTGGGGGATGAAGAAAACCCCCACTGATTAAAGTTTCACTTTATAGGTTCAAAAATTAAAATGGATTCATCTCGCATTCTCATTTCAAGGTACATAGAAAACAAAGAAGATATGCGGGGGATAACTACTGGTATACACTTAATTGGGCGGGCTTTTCATCAGTGGGGAGGAAGTTTCATTTGATTTAAATAAAAGGTAAAATTCATAGCCAAATATGGAACAATTAGAATGAAACGGAAAATGATTGTATAATAGAAAAAAGCATAAAGATAAAGGAGTGATTCGTATGCAAATTCTTTTATACGTCAGTGTAGCTATTATCGCAATTGCGTTTGCCGTATTAGTTGTATATGTATGTCGAACATTACTATCTGTTCAAAAGACGTTAGAAAATGTTGCAAGTACGATGGAAGGTCTGGAAAAACAAATGCAGGGCATTACAGTGGAAACGGAGCAGCTTCTTCATAAAACAAATGTATTAGCAGATGATATCCAAAAGAAATCAGAGTCGTTAAATAAAGTGATGGAAGGTGTAGAGGGAATCGGAACAACGATTCATTCACTAAACACAAGATTACGCGGCGTTTCTGATTCTGTTGCTCATCAAGTAGAAAACAATGCTGATAAAGTAGCGCAAGTAGTGCAATGGAGTAATGCGGTCATTGATGTGTACAATCGCTTCCGGACGAAAAAGAAAGAAGATGAAGTAGAGAAATTTGAAAGAACAGAGAAGAAGCCGAAAAAAGAAAAGAAATTACCGCGGCTTCCGATTCGAATGAGAGGTGAATAATATGAGCATGACAAAGATTGAAACAATGGAACAATTTGAAGAGATCATCGCAAATAAAGAGCCATATATCTTGTTTAAACATAGCACGACATGTCCGATTAGCCACGGTGGTTTCACAGCGTTTCAAGAATACCTTGGTGAAGAGCAAGCTGTACCAGCATATTATTTATATGTACAAGAGGCACGTCCTGTTTCCAATAAGATTGCTGAGCACTTTGGAATTCAACATGAGTCGCCGCAAGTATTATATATCAAAGATGGTAAAGTACTATGGCATGCATCGCATTGGAACATTACAAAGCAATCATTAAAAGAAAATATTAACTAAGGAAAAGCAAGCAAATACGCTTGCTTTTTTTAATTTTCTGAAAATAATGTTAGCAGGCTATATATTTTTTAATTAAATGAAGAAAAAATAACGATTCCATACGCAGTCTCATGCGATGTGTATGAAGTGACATCTGTATATGTATCATATATAATAAATTATCTTATAAATGATATTTATATTTGTTAGTATACATATAACACTTGAAAGAGGTGGCTTTTATGGCATCACAGGAGTTAGATCGGTTACGTTCTCAAATTGATGAAATGAATTTACAAATTTTAAAGTTATTAAATGAGCGCGGTCGTCTTGTACAAGAAGTTGGCAAGCTAAAAGAAGTACAAGGTGTGAAACGTTTTGATCCAATACGTGAACGCAAAATGCTCGATTTAATTGCGGAGAATAATGATGGACCATTTGAAACGTCAACGCTTCAACATTTATTTAAACAAATTTTTAAAACAGGGCTAGAATTGCAAGAAGATGATCATCGTAAGGCACTTCTTGTATCACGTAAGAAAAAGTCAGAAGATACGATTGTTGACATTAAAGGCGAAAAAATTGGTGACGGCAATGCGCATTTTATTATGGGACCTTGTGCAGTTGAAAGTTATGAGCAAGTTCGTCAAGTCGCTGAAGTAATGAAAGCGCAAGGCTTAAAACTAATGCGCGGCGGAGCATTTAAACCGCGTACATCACCATATGATTTCCAAGGTCTTGGCGTTGAAGGATTGAAAATTTTACGCCGAATAGCAGATGAGTATGATTTAGCGATCATTAGTGAGATTTTAAATCCAAATGATATTGAAATGGCGCTAGATTATGTAGATGTTATTCAAATTGGTGCCCGCAATATGCAGAACTTCGAACTGTTAAAAGCAGCTGGTTCTGTGAATAAGCCGGTATTATTAAAACGTGGATTATCGGCAACAATTGAAGAGTTTATGTATGCAGCAGAATATATTATTGCACAAGGAAATGGCGATATTATTTTATGTGAGCGCGGTATTCGTACGTATGAGAAAGCAACGCGAAATACGTTAGATATTTCTGCTGTACCAATTTTGAAGAAAGAAACGCACTTGCCAGTTGTTGTGGATGTAACACATTCAACAGGGCGCCGTGATTTATTATTGCCAACTGCAAAGGCGGCAATGGCAATCGGTGCAGATGCAATTATGGCAGAAGTGCATCCAGATCCAGCTGTAGCACTTTCTGATTCAGCGCAGCAAATGGACATTCCAGAATTCAATGCATTTATGAATGAATTAAAAGCATTTCGTATGAGATAAAGTGAAACTTTAATCAGTGGGTTTTTTTTTCATCCCCCACTGATTATCAGCCCTCACCAATCGGGCTTTTACGGGCAGTTTATCTCCCACCTAACTTCTTTGTTTTTGCTGAATTTTGAGGTGGGGGTATTACTGCCCGTTAATGCGGGATAGAGCGGGATAATGGCTTCAAAAATCTATGTAGCTGTGTGCTACATAGATTTTTTTCGGAAAAATGGGTATTTTTATATAAAAAATATGAAAATATAAGAAAAGGAACGAATTTTTTCGAAACTTTTTCGGGAAAATATTGTCTCAATCCTTATTTGTATCGTATCATTAGTGAAAGGGCTCAGAAGTGGCCTCTTTAAGTAGAATGGATGTCTTTTTTTAATCAAGTCAACTGATACATATTATATAGATGAATTTTATAAAGGAGTGTGTGAAAAGATGAACGTAACAATATATGATGTAGCGCGCGAAGCAAATGTCTCAATGGCAACAGTATCACGTGTTGTGAACGGCAATCCAAATGTAAAACCAACAACAAGAAAGAAAGTATTAGAGGCGATTGAGCGTCTTGGTTACCGTCCAAATGCAGTAGCACGTGGATTAGCAAGTAAGAAAACAACAACAGTTGGGGTTATTATTCCAGATATCTCGAACACGTTTTATGCAGAACTTGCACGCGGTATTGAAGATATTGCAACAATGTACAAATATAATATTATTTTAAGTAACTCTGATCAAAATAAAGAGAAAGAGTTCCATTTATTAAATACAATGCTTGGGAAACAAGTAGATGGTATCGTATTTATGGGAGAAGATATTACCGATGCTCACGTAGAAGAATTTAAAAAATCTCCTGTTCCAATCGTACTTGCAGCATCGTTTGATGAGCAAAATATTACACCATCTGTAAATATTGATTACACACAAGCAGCATACGATGCAATGAAACATTTCTTAGAGAAAGGTCATACTAGAATTGCTTTCGTATCTGGTCCTTACGTTGATAAATCAGGCAGTGCAAAAAAATTACAAGGTTACAAACGAGCATTAGAAGAAGCAGGCATCGCATACGACGAAGAGCTTGTTGTGGATGGCGATTACACGTACGATTCTGGTATGGAAGCATTAGACAAACTATGGGAACTTGCTGAAAAACCAACAGCGGTATTCGTATCTTCTGATGAAATGGCACTAGGTGTAATTCACGCAATGCAAGATAAAGGTTTAAACGTACCAAATGATTTAGAAGTACTTGGCTTTGACAATACGCGCCTTGCTCTTATGGTACGCCCTCAGCTTTCAACAGTTGTACAACCAATGTATGACATCGGAGCGGTTGCAATGCGTCTATTAACAAAATACATGAACAAAGAAACGGTAGAAGATCATACAGTTATTTTACCGCACCGCATTCAGTTTAGAAAGTCAACGAAGTAACAAGAAACTTGTGCAAATACACTAACTGCTTAAAAAGATGCTCAGAATTTTTACATTCTGAGCATCTTTTTTGTTATGGAGCTAATTTCATTAGCTCCATAATAAAAATTAAATTGCAGATAACGTTTGTGCTTCTGCATTGCTTTGCCATTCACTCTTATGAAGAGTATAGTGATTATACTTTTGATTTTTGATTTCAATTTCTTCTACAACTGTAAATCCGCTTTTTTGAATCACTCTATTTGAACTTACGTTTTGTGTTAGAGCAACGGCATTCAGAAGCTCGATATTCGTTTTTTCAAACAAATAATTGATCAACCCTTTTACTGCTTTTGTCGTATATCCTCTATTCCTATAATGTTTTGAAATAGCATAGGCAATCTCGCGGTTAGGAGCAGGTAACTCTTCTTTTATTCCAGTCATACAAAATCCGATAAACTCACCAGTTTCTTTTAATATGATAGCTAACCTCAAATAAGTTTGCTTATCGATATTAGGTACCGCTGCTAAAAACGCCTTATTTGATGGAATTTCATAATTTGTTACCCAATCTAAACGCTGTTCCCTTGTTGTCTTGAAATCTGGTAAAAACTCATAAACTTCAGGTTGTGAGGTAAGTTCGTATATAGCATCAGCATCGTCAATCCTATATTCTCGCAGCAATATTTCTCCGCAGTCGATTGTGAATAAGTCGTTCAAATTGTTTCAGCTCCCATTACTTTTTCTTTACACATTTCTGTTTTTTTTATGAAAATTCCTTTTGAAATTAAACTGTTTCTCTAATGGAAATTTCGCTTTATCACTATTTCTAGTATAATGATACTAAAGGCTATGTGAGGGGGGAGATGAAATGATCATTCTTTGGGGAATTACACTTTGCGTTACGGCTCTATTTGCTTATATGACATTAAAACAGAGTGGTATGAGACGATTTATTCCTGGTAGTGCTTTGGCAGGAATAGCCCTAATCACATACGTTACTTCCATTTTTTTAGAGAGCGCTGGAGAACAAGTACATGAGAAATTTATATTTTTTTCTACCACATTCCTTGTAAGCGCTGTCATTATTTTACTTGTAGCAGGAATTATTTTGTTTATTCATACAAACTCAGAAACATTATAAAAAAAGAGAGTAGGCTTACAAAACCTGCTCTCTTTATCTATTTATGCATTATCTTTTGATGTGTTTTGTTGTTTCAATAAATCGCGAATTTCTGTAAGAAGTACTTCTTCTTTTGTTGGTGCTGGTACTTCTTCTTTCTTTTCTTCTTCTTTTTTAAATGTTAGCTTATTAAATAGTTTAATAAATAAGAAGATAGAGAATGCGATGATGAAGAAGTCAACGATCGTTTGAATGAATGCACCGTATTTTACAACAGCCTTTCCATAAGTAAAGGAAAGTCCTGTGAAGTTTATTCCACCAAGTAGTAATCCCAGTAGTGGCATGATAACATCACTTACTAATGAAGAAACAATTTTACCAAACGCGCCGCCAATTACAACCCCGACAGCTAAGTCCATAACGTTTCCTTTTAAAGCGAACTTTTTAAACTCATTCCACATGTATAATTCCACCCTTTCCACGATTCACTATGAAATTTATAATTCCTATCAACATATTCTATACAAAGTTTTGATAGAAATAAAGGGTAGAAGAGAATGAAAATAAATTCAGAAAACTGAACGTGTTTTCCTTTTTTGTTATAAATTTGTAATTTTTCACAGGCCAAGAAACTCTTTAATTGTCATCGCATACATTTTTGTTTCTTCAATATCTGGGAAATGAGCGCTATGTTCAAAGAATGCAAAGGAAACATTCGGCATATTTTTTGCAAGCTCTTTTGCCATTTCCGTTCCTGTATTTCGATCGTGCTTTCCAATGAGGAAAAGAGAAGGAACAGTAATTTCGTATGTACGCTCTTTCAAGGGAATAGAAGGCGGAGATTGAAATAAAGCTTTCGCCATAACACCTGGATTCGTTAGCCCGCTTTCTTTCCAAAGTGAACGATTATGTTTTGCATATTGTTCATCATGAAAAAGTAAACGATCGACCGCTTTTGTATCAACAATACTCCATACCATATCGTATTTTTCCTTTAAAGATATCGGGAGTCGCAAAATATGTTGAATTTGTTGTTTCATATCTTGATGAGCAACTTTTTCAAATCCAGCAAGCTGAATATGATACGAATGTTTATAGTCACCGGAAGAAGGAGCTTGTAGAAGTAAAGTTTCGACTCGATTTGGATAAGCTAACGCATATTCGAGGCTGAGTTGTCCGCCGAAAGAATAACCAAGTAGATGGAATTTCGGAATCTGTAATGCCTCTCTTAGTTTTTCTAGATCATCGACTAAAATCGCGATCGAGTAATCTTCTTCATTTTTAGGAGCATCAGAACGCCCGCACCCGCGTTGTTCATAATACATGACGGTTGCAAATTCCTCTAGCTTTAGACCAATTGTTCGTTCAAATGTATAATGATTTCCTCCTGGCCCGCCGTGAACGACGACAATCGGGATTGTCTGATGTTCTGCACCAGCAATTTTACACCAATGAGGTATGCCATTCATTGTTATGGAAATAGTTCCATTTTGAAGCATTATAGATGTTCACTGCCTTCCGTTAATGAATGATAAAATGCTGTAATTATAGATGAAAATTTCGCTTCTTCTTCTAAAAATGGATAATGATTGCTGTCTTCAAAAGGAATGAAGGAGGAATTTGCTATTCCTTCCTGTATTTGTACTGAATATGCAACCGGGCACTGTACATCATGCTTTCCGCAAATGATTAACGTTTTTGTTGCTATGCTAGCAAGTTGTTCTCGTAAATCAAAGCTGCGAAATTCCTTTGCAAAATAGTTCATACGGCTTGCGGCCATCGTTTTATAAATTGGTTTTGAGAAGTATGTTTCATACTGGCTTGGACGATGTAAAGATAGCTTTGTACGCTCAGTTGATAAAGTAGTTCTTTCTTCTTTCGTAAGATGCGGCAACTTTAAATCTTCAATGAGCTGTTGCATGTAGGAAAATTGCGGATGCTCTGGATGATAAATGCAGTCTTTCGTTTTTGAATAGTCACTAGCAGCAGCGCCGACTACTAGTAACGATAACAATGATTGTGGATAGTTTATCGCATACATAAGTCCAACCATGCCGCCAGTAGAATGCCCTGCAAAATGCCACGATGAAATGTGCAGCGCTTCTCGAATAGCTTCTAAATCTTGAATTGTTTCTTTCATACTTAATTCATCTTCTTGAGAAGCAGTTATTGAATTTCCTGCATCCTTTAAATTAATTAATATAACTTTATGTAAGGATGTAAAGCTGTCAGCAAAATAGTCGCCCGTCTCATTGAATTGTGAGTAAAGGTGTGTAATACAAAGCGGATCTCCGTGTCCCTTTGTAAATAGTTCAAAGATTCCGCGATCTGTATGGATAAATTGTTGTTTCCACATAAGCATATCTCCCTTTGTTTTAAACATGGCACGTGGCAGAAAAAGGCCCTGACCACTCCTATGCGCGGCCAGGTGCTCTTGTCCCCTAAAAAAGAAAGGCTTTTTTAATACAAAACTTTTTTCATATTATTCCGAATTATCTCAAGGCATTTTGCTACAGTTAATTCATTTTTCTCTTCAATTTCTTGTTTTCGAGGGATAGGGTTATACATGTTGTTAGGATCTTCCCATGTAAGGGGGAGATCAGTAGGTGCTTGTCCTTTCCAAGCTTCAATCCATTCTGGGGGAAGATAACCTGAGATGTTTTGGATGTTGTTCATTTCAAGCCAAATGAGCGCCCAAGCTCTCGGAACGACGCGCCATATATCATAACCACCACCGCCGACTGCAATCCAGCGGCCATTGCAGTATTCGTGAGCAATTTCATGAGCGAGTTTCGGAATTTCTCGGTAAATTTGTATCGTTGAACAAAGATGTGTAAGAGGATCGTAATAATGAGCATCAGCTCCGTTTTGCGTTAAAATAATATCAGGTTTGAAATAGTCAGCGACCTCCCTGATAACGGTACGATATGCATGAAGAAATGAATCGTCTTCTGTAAAAGCATCGAGAGGAACGTTAAAAGAATAGCTATATCCACTCCCTTGCCCACGCTCATTGACAGCCCCTGTGCCAGGAAATAAGTAACGGCCTGTTTCATGCAATGAAATTGTGCAGACGTTAGGGTCATCGTAAAAGGACCATTGCACACCATCACCGTGATGAGCATCTGTATCGATGTACAAAACACGAAGACCGTATTTTTTTTGTATATACTTAATAGCAATCGAGCTGTCATTATAAATACAAAATCCAGAGGCTTTCCCGCGAAAGCCGTGATGTAATCCGCCGCCGAGATTGAGAGCATGCTCCGCTTTTCCTTCAAGAATGGTATCGACCGCAGTTAAGGTGCCGCCAACAAGAAGGGCGCTCGCTTCATGCATGTTTGGAAATATCGGTGTATCTTCTGTTCCAAGACCATATGACATTGCAAGTGATCGTTCTATTGTTCCTTCTCCAGCACGTTTTACCGCATTTATGTACTCTTCTGTATGAATGAGAGCAATTTCTTCATCTGTTGCCATTCGCGGAGGAATAATCTGTGAAGGATGGATGAATCCGCCTTTTTGCAGTAAATCAAACGTTAGCTTTACGCGAAGCTGATTAAAAGGATGATCAGGACTAAAGGAATAGCCCTGATAATCCTCTGAGTAAATGAATACATTTTTCATGTTCCCATCCCCGCAATATTTGGCCATAAAACATGGTAGCCTTTTTGTTCTAGTTCTTCAATTGCTTTAAGAGGATTCATTGTTTGAATGCGGAAAACGAGAACTTTGTCGCTCTCTTCTTTTGCTGGATAGACGAGAACGCTCACAATGTTAATTTTTAGTTCACTGAAAACAGCAACAACTTTTCCGAGAATACCAGGTTCATTTTTTACTTGAATTTCAACTTGTGAACTTGGCTGATGAGCCCCTGTTAGTTTGACAAGTGTATACAATACTGTTGATTCCGAAATAATGCCGACAAGTCTACCGCCCTTTGTAACAGGAAGGCAGCCAATTTTATTTTCAAAAAATAATGTGCCAATTTCTTCAACGAAATCAAGTGGATGACATGTCATAACGGGATACTTCATAATACGTTCAATCGGCTCTTTAAGAGAATCTTTTGAAACGTGTTCATCAAGAATGGACGGGCTTGCATCGCGAACGTCACGGTCGGAAATAATGCCGACAACTTCATATTGTTCATTTACAACTGGAATGTGCCGAATACTATGTGCTGCTAATGTTCTTAAAGCTGTTTCAATCGTGTCGGTTGGGCGCAGCGTTGTTACATTTGGATTCATGATTTCTTCAACGATCATGATGTAATCCCCCTTTTTAGTACATGAAACGATTTTTGAAGCGTAAGCGGTCAAATTGTTGAATGGATGATGTATCAACTCGTTTTCCGATGCGAACCATTAAGCAGTTTGCGGGGTGCGAGCAAATTTCAGGGTCATCTGTTGCCATCCATTCCAGTCCACCAGCATTCATCATCTTCTCCATTACTTTTCGATATTCCCAGACATTGAGTCCAGTTTGTTTTAAATCCCAGTGCCAATAATATTCAGTTGTTAAAATAATGTAGTCTTCCATATGGTCATCCATCATAGAAACTTCTAATAAGTTCTTTCCAACAGCGCAGCCGCGAAAATCAGGAACAACTTCAATGGCGCCAAGCTCAATTAAATTGTTCATTTTTCCTTCAGACCATCGTTCAAGAGGGTCTGGATATAAGTACGTTACATAGCCAACAATTGTATGTTCATGACGAGCAATAATAATCCGAGCTTCCGGTAATTTAGAAATCTCGACAATTGCTTTATATTGCTGAGCCGCAGGTCGAAAGGCAATTAAATCAGGATGAAACTCATACGTTTCTAAATTATGCGTTTTGACAGGGCCTTCAATAATTAAAGTTCCTTTTGGTGTTTTTAAATTTCTTGCATTGTACACTTTACTATGAATCAATTTTAGGCTCACCACCTTCAAAGCTTTGTGAATCTACTATCTATTTTTATACTACTGTACTCAGTATGCGATGTGAATCGAAATTTGTCAGTAAAAATTTGTCTGAAAATCTTAAAAAATACTGAAAATTATAAAAAATATATTTATAATAGACTTATATGTACATAGATAGAAGGGGGATGTAAAGAATGAAAGTAGAAACACTTCCAGTTATTCAAGGGGAAAATAATTTATTAAATTACGATGAAGCATATCAAAATTTTAATTGGGAAGAAGTTAATCAAAATTTTTCTTGGCATGAAACTGGGCGAGTAAATATGGCTTATGAGACTATTGATCGACATGCCAAATCCCACCGAAAAAATAAAGTAGCATTATATTATCAAGATGGTGCGAGAAAAGAGAAATATACGTTTAAAGAAATGAAAGAACTGTCGAATAAAGCAGGAAATGTCTTGAAAAATTATGGGGATGTCGAAAAAGGCGACCGCGTCTTTATTTTTATGCCTCGTTCACCGGAATTGTATTTTACTTTACTAGGTGCAATAAAGCTTGGAGCAATCGTTGGTCCATTATTTGAAGCTTTCATGGAAGCGGCTGTATGTGACCGCTTAGTGGATAGTGAAGCAAAGGTGCTTGTGACAACACCGGAATTGTTAGAACGTATACCATTTAATGATTTACCGGCATTAAAAACGGTATTTGTTGTTGGAGAAGGTGTAGAAGATGGCGGTAAAATTGTCGCATTTAATCCGCTTTTTGAACAAGCTTCTAGTAAGCTAAAAATTGAATGGCTTGGAAGAGAAGATGGCCTCATTTTACATTATACATCTGGTTCAACAGGGAAACCAAAAGGGGTGCTGCATGTTCAAAATGCAATGGTGCAGCATTATCAAACAGCGAAATGGGTGCTGGATTTAAAAGAAGATGATGTATATTGGTGCACAGCAGATCCAGGCTGGGTAACTGGAACAGCATATGGTATTTTTGCACCTTGGTTAGTCGGAGCTTCTAACGTCGTGTTAGGAGGGCGCTTTAGCCCTGACGCTTGGTATGAAACGCTTCAAGATTACGGTGTCACCGTATGGTATAGTGCTCCAACAGCATTTCGCATGTTAATGGGTGCTGGTGAAGATACGCTGAAGAAATATGATTTATCAGATCTTCGTCATATTTTGAGTGTTGGGGAACCATTAAACCCAGAAGTAATTCGCTGGGCGATGAAAGTGTTCCATCTTCGCATTCATGATACGTGGTGGATGACGGAAACAGGTGGACAAGTTATTTGTAACTATCCTTGTATGGAAATTCGTCCGGGATCAATGGGAAAACCAATTCCAGGTGTGAAGGCAGCGATCGTTGATAATGAAGGGAATGAAGTACCGCCATACACGATGGGGAACTTAGCAATCGGAAAAGGCTGGCCGGCAATGATGCGTGCGGTTTGGAATAACACGCAAAAATATGAGTCTTATTTTATGCCAGGAGACTGGTATGTGTCAGGTGACTCTGCATATATGGATGAAGATGGATACTTTTGGTTCCAAGGGCGTATTGACGATGTTATAATGACGTCTGGTGAACGTGTTGGTCCGTTTGAAGTAGAAAGTAAATTAATTGAACATACAGCTGTTGCAGAAGCTGGTGTTATTGGAATTCCAGACCCTGTACGCGGAGAAATTATTAAAGCGTTCATCGCACTGCGCGCAGGTTATGAACCATCTGAAGAATTAAAAGAAGATATTCGTCAATTTGTGAAAAAAGGACTAGCTGCTCATGCAGCGCCGAGACAAATTGAATTCCGAGATAAATTACCGAAAACGAGAAGCGGTAAAATTATGCGCCGTGTATTAAAGGCATGGGAGTTAAACTTACCAACAGGTGACTTGTCTACGATGGAAGATTAAACAAGAAAGGTCTGAACATTCTTCGTTCAGACCTTTCTTGTTTAGCGTATAGTGAAGTTGTGTTTAAATGGTTCAGTGTTACATATAACTTATATGTAATATGTAAAATGCAGCAGATCATGCAAGAATGTTAATATAATAATATAAAGAAAAGATTTCATCTTTTGGAGGGGTATTAGTGACGCAATATTATCTTTTTGTTGCCATGTCAATTTTTCTTATTATTTTGCCAGGACCTGATACAGGTTTAGTAACTCAAAATACAATACTGCATGAGAAACAAGGTGGAATGAAAACTGTTTTTGGTATTCTATGCGGTTTAAGTATTCATACGTTAGCAGCTGTCCTTGGGATTTCGGCAATTCTTGTTAAATCGGCATTTTTATTTTCTATTTTTAAGTATATTGGTGCTATTTATCTTATTTATTTAGGATGTGTCTCATTATGGTCTTTACGGAAGAAAGGAAAACAAACAGAGGATATTACAGTTGAAAATAAGTATCAAGGTGCTTCTTGCTTCAGGCAAGGTTTTCTTACCAATTTGTTAAATCCAAAAGTAGCTATTTTCTTTCTAACGTTTTTACCGCAATTTATACAGCATAATGGAAATACGTTTTTTCAACTTTTTATTATGGGAATGACATATACAGTTTTAACCTTTCTATGGTTTATACTCTATATTTATTTAATTAATGCAATTCGTACATGGATGAAAAAGCCGTCTACAGAGCGGGCTATTCAAGGGATAAGTGGTTTTGTACTTTTGGCATTTGGAATTAAATTAGCGCTGGAAAAACGACCATAGTCTCTTTTAGTAACTACTCAGTCATTCTATGAAAAAAAGGCAGAAAAGCATTTTTTAAAATGGGCGAGAGGTACTGGCTGTGCATAGGAGCGGTCAGGACCTATTTCTGCCACGTGCAATGTTTAAAACAAGGAAAGGTAGCAAGGGGTATGGCCATTTGTTTCTCCATGGTAGCAATCTATATGCTGAAAAGTGAATTATATGGCTGAGTAGTTACAAAAATAAAATAAATTTTGAACCATTTGCCTCCAGTATTTGTATAAGTTTATGAAGAATAAATTAGGGGGCGTTTTATATGTTAAATAAATGGAATCTCTCATTGGCTTTGATTGGCGTTATAGTTGTATTTGCTGCAGGCACGCTTATGCCAATTGCGATAGGGTTTAAAGTTTCGATGATTACAGCAGCAAGCATGATGATTATTATGTTTTCGATCCTTATCCCTTTTGATAAGAAATATATTGTGAGAAAAGCTGGGAATAAAATCGACTTTACAAAAACAAAAGTATATTTTCGCTGGAATGTATTTGATACAATATCCGTCTGTATTGCAGCATATGCTTGTATATGCGTACAAGTATTATTTTTCTTAGTTTCAAGCGGACTAACAGTAAAAAATTCATATGTGCAATTTTTTGCTAGCCAATCTCAAATGTGGACGATTGTTGCAAGTTTATATTTAATCAGCCGGATATCTCTAATTTTAAAGGGGATAAAGGAGATCAAAAAACATGACGCAGATTGGGAATGAGGAGGAATTGATGCTTGCTTATCAAAAGGGAGATAAACAAGCAGGGGAACGATTGTATGTTTTAATCAAACCGGCGTTATATACATTTTTATATCGCTTTAATCGTGATGAACAGCTGAGTCAGGATCTCGTTCAAGATACGTTTCTTACATTAGAACGAAAGAAGAAAATGTATGATGTTAATAAGGGGAAATTGAAAACATATTTGTTTCAAATTGCATATCGGTTAATGATAAATAAGCTTAACCGTCGAAAAAAGTGGCGATCGCTTCTTCCTTTTTTGATTCCGATTGAAGAGAAGGAGATTTCAAAAGAGGACCGCTTTACGATTCGAGAGGCTATTTTGAAAGTTCCAGAAGAGCAGCGAGCTGTCCTTATTCTTTCGTATTATCATGATATGCCTCATAAGGAAATTGCTGATGTATTAGGTATTCCGATAGGGACTGTTAAATCAAGATTGCATCATGGAATAAAAAAATTGAAGCAATTGCTGGAGGTGGATGAAATTGAACGAAAATCCCTTTGATAAAGAATATAGATTGAAACAGCATTTAGATAGTGATTATGTGGAAGTTCCTGATTTTCCACAAAAAGTGAATAGGGGAGATCGATTTTTACGCTTTCTTGCGTCTCCGGCTAAAGATCCTGTTGAAGCGACAATTGGTAATGATTTATCAGTTGCATTTCATATCTCTCTATTAGCAGGTGTTCCGCTTCTTTCTTTATTGACCATACTCATTGCCAGCTAGTAAGCATAAGAGAAAACGAGAAATTTTGGGCTGTATTTGACAGGTATATACAAATGATGTTATAAAGAAAAGTATATAAATAATCGGGCGTGGAAAGGGAACAGTAGTGATCATTTCCCTGTTTTAGAGAGCTGATGGCCGGTGGAAATCAGCACATAAATGATCGCGAATTACGACCCTAGAGCATCTTTCTTCGATTGGATTTTGTCTGAAAGGGGAAAGACGGTGATGAGCCGTTATGTGAATGAAGTGGCAGGTTTTTTACCTGTAACTAGGGTGGTAACGCGATGATTAAAATCGTCCCTTATTGAAGGGGCGATTTTTTTATGTTTTTAAATTCCGCGCACAAACGATTTTTAAAGGAGTGAATAGGGTGAACATTTTACAAGATCTTGAATTTCGTGGTCTGATTAATCAACAGACAGATGCAGAAGGTTTGAAAGAACTATTAGAGAAAGAAAGTGTGAAATTATACTGTGGTTTTGACCCGACAGCTGACAGTTTACATATTGGTCATATGCTGCCAATTTTAATATTACGTCGTTTTCAACAAGCTGGGCATCAGCCAATCGCACTTGTTGGCGGAGCTACAGGTTTAATTGGTGACCCAAGTGGTAAGAAGGCAGAACGTACATTAAATGAAAAAGAAACAGTTGCCTTTTTCAGTGAGCGTATTAAAGAGCAGCTTTCTAGCTTCCTAGACTTCAATAAAGAAGGAAACCCAGCAACAATCGCAAACAACTACGATTGGATTGGTTCTTTAGATTTAATTACATTCTTACGCGATATCGGTAAAAACTTTGGTTTAAACTACATGTTAGCGAAAGATACAGTTGCATCTCGTTTAGAAACAGGTATTTCATTTACTGAGTTTAGCTACATGATTTTACAATCATACGATTTCTTAAACTTATACCAAACGCACGGTTGCAGATTACAAATTGGTGGTAGTGATCAATGGGGCAACATTACAGCTGGTTTAGAATTAATTCGTAAATCAGAAGAAGATGCGAAAGCGTTCGGTTTAACTGTACCGCTTGTAACAAAATCTGACGGTACGAAGTTTGGTAAAACAGAAGGCGGTGCGGTTTGGTTAGACCCAGAAAAAACAACGCCGTACGAGTTCTACCAATTCTGGATTAACACAGACGATCGCGATGTTGTGAAATACTTAAAATACTTCACATTCTTATCTCATGAAGAGATTCTTGAGTTAGAAAAACAAGTTGCAGAAGCACCTGAAAAGCGTGAAGCACAAAAAGCATTAGCTTATGAAATGACAAAACTTGTTCACGGCGCTCCAGCATTAGAGCAAGCAATTAAAATCTCAGCAGCATTATTTAGCGGCTCTGTTGCAGAATTAACAGCAGCAGAAATCGAGCAAGGCTTTAAAGATGTACCATCTGTAGAGCGTAGTGTAGAAGATGCATTGTTAGTGGATGTACTTGTGGAAAGTAAAATTTCACCATCAAAACGTCAAGCACGCGAAGATATTACAAATGGTGCGGTTTATGTAAATGGTGAACGTACACAAGAGTTAGACTACATGGTAACAGAAAAAGACCGCATTGAAGGTAAATTTACAATCATTCGTCGCGGTAAGAAAAAATATTTCTTAATTCGTTACTAAAATGCCAAAAGCGTAAGAATCCTTACGCTTTTTGTATTTTAAGGGAGAGGAGTTAATGTTATGGATATTCAAAAAATTTTAGGAGAGTATGTATTAAATCCAGAGAAGTTAATAAAATTTGGGGGAATTATTCTTAAAATTGTTCTTATTTTAATAGTGGCAAAAGTGATTATTCGCGTCGCTTCTGTAGGAATTGAACAAATATTTAAGATGAGCAGCAAAGCGCCTGTACGTACGAATGAAAGACGTGAAGCAACATTAACGAAGCTTTGTCAAAATATAGTTCATTATGTAGTATACTTCATGGTTGTTATGACGATTTTAGAAACAGTAGGAATCGATATTAAAGCGCTTCTTGCTGGGGTGAGTGTTGCCGGTTTAGCAATTGGTTTTGGGGCACAAAACTTAGTAAAAGATATTGTAACAGGATTCTTTATTATTTTTGAAGATCAATTTTCAGTTGGCGATAAAGTGAAAATTAATGATATTGACGGTGTCATTGAAGAAGTAGGGCTTCGTACAACGCAGCTTGTTGCAGAAGATGGGGAGATTTATTTCATTGCAAACAGTTCAATTATAAAAGTTGCGAACTACTCTTTAGGTGAAAAACGTAAAGAAATAGCGTAAGAATATATATATTAAGAAAACGACATAAAAACGCCCTTTTTTTAGGGAGGACAAGAGCATCTGGCTGCGCATAGAAACGGTCAGGGCCTTGTCCTACCACATGCAAGGTTTAAAACAAAAGGAGCAAGCAAGTAGCGGTCATGGTGTATTTTCCGCAGTTGCGATTTATATGTTGAAAAATTAAAATGGCTATATAGAAATAAACAAAGGACTTCGGTGTAATAATATCGAAGTCTTTTGTTTGAAAATTTTCCGTATGTTCACTTCAAGTTCATAACAAGCATGTATGCTGTAAACATCATAAGTGATAGAAAAGAGGGAGTTATCTATATGTCACTAGAAGCATTAATTATTTTTTCACTGTTAAATGCAGGACAACTAGCAGAAAACGAAAAAAGTCACTTACAAAAAAATTATAGTGAACAACATGTTTATGTGGAGAAACAAGAAGAGAATAAAGCGATGAATATAAAGTTGATTAAACATTAACATAATTTGGATAAAAATAGAATATTCAGTTTTTGGACTTCTGAAAAAGAAGATAATTCCTACTATAATAGGAAACTATCTTCTTTTTGTTTTTAAAGGACTTTTTCAGTGTCCTCATTATGTGCGGTATTTTTCATTTATTTTTATATCGCTTTATTAGTGTTTAAAATTTGCAAATTACCTCTAGAGTTTTAAATGTAGATGGATTATTTGCTCTAGATGCATATATATGTGGACTTTCTAACTTAGATAGTTTGAATATTTCACCGTGTTTAAAGTTTATAAAATCCTTCATGTCCTCCATCAATTTTGTATGATCAACTTCATCGAATACTTCGTTTAAAAAAGTAACTAATATATGCGGAGGTGTTAATCTGTTAGTTCTACATATGTATGCGTTATAGTCAAAAGCAGCAATTTCAAATTCATCTGGAAGGTTGTATAAGGATACAGATGTAATTTCCTCATTATTTTCAATAGATGTATATAATTTTTTTTCAATTCTTTTTATAGGTGAAATCTTGCTACTTTTAATAGACACTGCAGATGCCCCCATATAATTTGGTGTTAAATTATATGAGGTAGTAAAATCAACAATATAATTATAGAAATCCAACCATTTTTTAGAATCTGAAGAATCAATCTCTCCATATAACACAATAGATGTTGTTAGTCGTTCATTCATTAGTTATCCTATCCTTTACTATTTTTTTGGTGGTAATATAAATATATCTCCAGCTCTATCTTTTAAGAGTCTTTGATTATCTTTCATCCTCTCTAGCAAATCCTCCACGTTATCTGTTTTACTTGGAACCTCATATTGATCAATTTTTCCGTCCTTTCTGACTACCATTATATCGGGTCTTCTATTAGGTTTAATTCCTGGTATTTCATTTGATAGTCCTTTATTTAAATAAACCTTAGTTATATCATCGCGTTTGGCTAATTCTTCAGCTTTATCTACCATCACTTCCTAATTAGTAAGCTTTTTGTTCAGTATATGTTTATTTATTACATTGGAAGGTGTAGAAGAAGATACACTCGCTAAATCGAGAAATGATAGCTTTAATGGTGTATTAGAATTGAAAAGAGGTTCTAGCATTAGAGCAAATAAAACAGTATAAAATGGTTTAGATAAATGAAGAAATCCGGCTCTTGTGAGTCGGATTTTCTTTTTTACATTTAAGGTAAAATTGTCTTGTTAATTTCTAAAATCATGAATAGATAGGAATTAATTCTCGTTTAAAATCTTCATACATATCTAAAGCAATTTTAAAATTTTTTTCTAAGCTGTCATAATCGCTAAATAGTACTGGCTTAATTCTAGTATCTGGAGAAATTAAAAGTCTTGAATATAGACTCCATGGGCTACCTAATCTTAGTTCATCATTATGATAGACTACCCAAGTAAAATCCAGAACGTTTACTTTAATACCAATATTAAAATAAAATAAAATTTCTTTTTTATCACCTATTTCTCCAACTTTTAAAAACTTTTCTTTCTTATCATAAACTGATTTATAACCTAGCTTTTCAAGTATTTGTTGAATTTCTTCAATATTGGGATTAGGAATGATTTCTTCGGCATCATAATTTTCTCTTGAAAAAGAAGAAAGCTCTGTGTATCTATTAACAAAGTCAATTTTTTTTAGTGCGGTTTCTATTTCAGGTTTTAATTTTAAGCTCATAATTATTCCTCCCTAAATCTAATCTCAATATCATATTTTTCTTTTGCTAGTTTTATATATTCATCCATTTCTCCAAAATTTTTATTAGATGCTGGAACCTCTAAAATGTATTTTCTTTCTAGTAATTCCCCTCCTTAACAAGTGAATAATACCAATTTAAGGAGAGAACTGTAAAAAACAAGTGTTAATCGTACATAAACTCATTATTGAAGAAATACTTCTCCAGTTTTTTATTTAAGAAGAACTAATTGTTGATGATCTGTAAGTTTATTAAAGTAAATTTTTAAGCGTTTTAAAAGGTATTAATATACCTCAAAGCGAACTTATCCACATTTTTAATGAAGGGGTAAAATATATTAGACAACCCGCCAAATGAGGAAACAAAGTTGGAAATGGTTGAGTTTTTCATGAAAACGTCAATTCCTCATGTATTGGCTGCTGAAAAAGAGGAGACCGGGGCTAAAAAGAAAGCGGTAAAAACGATGGAGAAATGACCTTCATCATAGAATGAAAATACTTTTTAGAGGTAAAGAGTACGGCATAACTCGCATTGATGATTTTGAAGGATATAAACAAGATTTAACTATATATGCTTATACAATTAATTAAGCAGGGAGGACTATCCAAAGTTGTACTTACCTTTTTCAGTGGGGGTATGCTCAAAGTTGAGCTGTCCCCGTTTTTGGCTAAGTGGGTTTGAACCACCGGGTTATTAGTAATAGAACAAGAACAGTAATAAGAAAAAAAGGGCTATCTTCCTGGTGGGAAGTCGCCCCTTATTTAAAACACAACAATTGGCGTATTTTATCAAGAATCTATAGTTGTTTTAATATTTCGAATTTCCCTTGTTTATCCACGGTAAACATGACATTATTATTACGACGATCATCCATTTCTTCTGATATTTCATTAGTGCTGGAATAGATGGTCTTAACTGCTATGTTATAAATACCCTCTGTTAACACGTGGCTCTTTTCGAAATCATCCATAATATTTTGAGCATTGGGAACAGTTTCACTATTTTTGTAGGTATTGTAATAGTAACTAAAATTGATGACTCCTATATAATTAGCATGATCTCTAGGTGTACTATCTTTTAACGTTTTCATTATGTTGTCAGTGTTTATTTTTTGATCACGTTTGAAATTTTCAATTAATTCCTTTTCTTGTTGTTCATCTATATTTATATGTAAATAGTAATAGAAATTTTGTTTCCCTTTGCCATATTCGGTAGGAGATTCACTTAATAAGTTATACTTTTTTATCATCTTATCGGATTGTTTCAAAACATCAGGATGCTGTTCAACATAAGCCCCTTTGAATATTTCTAGAAAAACATCATCGCTTTCATTTTTAACTACTTCATAATGGGAGTCACTGTTTACAATTAAATAAGCAACAGTGTGGTATGGTTTTTTTATTTCCACGTAAGTGTTATGATCAGAAACTCCAAACGCACTATCAGCAGAAAGAATTTTAAATTCCCCATTCTTTATCCCGTAGTTTTCGGACAAATAATCTTCTATTGGTTTTTCAAATAGTTTTGTGTCTGTAGAGCAACCATTTAATAGGAATAGTGGTATGCTCAGTAATAAGATAAAAACAGTTATTTTTAGTTTCCTCATTCTTCCCCCTCCTAAAACTACATTTTACCATTTTTTAAAACAATAGGTTGCACTCACATAAAGAAACAAGGGGCTCTCTATCTATTATGAGAGGTTTCTACTTATTTAAATCACAACAATTGTTGTGTTAACATCAATTTGATGTAGGTATGGTTGTCCGCTGTGGACAATTATTATTGTATTTACACTTACCTATTTCTATACACACGCCAGCCTTGTTTATTTGTATTGTGGCCCCCAATTGGCCCCAATTACATGCTTTTTTATGCCTTATATTGCATTATTAAATAAAATAAAAAAAGCCCAGAATCCTTGAATTAACAAGGTTTCTAAGGCTTTTAATACTACTCTTTGCAGAGCATCGAGATTAACGAGAGTAGAACTCTACGATTAACGCTTCGTTGATTTCAGCAGCTAACTCAGCGCGCTCTGGTAAGCGAGTGAAAGTAGCTTCTAATTTGTCAGCATCGAAAGTTAAGTACTCAGGTACGAAGTTGTTAACTTCAACTGCTTCTTTAACAACAGCTAAGTTCTGAGATTTTTCGCGAAGGCTGATTGCTTGACCTGGTTTAACGCGGTAAGATGGGATATCTACGCGAGCGCCATCTACCATGATGTGACCGTGGTTTACTAATTGACGAGCAGCGCGACGAGTGCGAGCTAAGCCCATGCGGTAAACTAGGTTGTCAAGGCGAGCTTCAAGAAGGATCATGAAGTTTTCACCGTGTTTACCCATCATTTTACCAGCTTGGTCAAATGTGCGACGGAATTGACGCTCAGTCATGCCGTACATGTGACGAAGTTTTTGTTTTTCTTGTAATTGTAAACCGTATTCAGAAAGTTTCTTACGTTGGTTAGGACCGTGTGGACCTGGTGCGTAAGGGCGTTTTTCTAATTCTTTACCTGTGCCGCTTAGAGAGATTCCAAGACGACGAGAAAGTTTCCAAGATGGACCTGTATAACGAGCCATGAATGACTCCTCCTTTAAATGTTTTTATTTTTGTAAAATAAAAACAGACGTAATTGACATTTATGCGTATTTCATTTTCATGTATCCTCGCTCCAGCAGCAGGGAGTTACACGATACACCTCATCGTGAGGAACAAAATACAAACAATAAACTCATATTACAAAGCTGCCTTTTTATTTTACACAAAGGCTATTATATCTGTTTATTAGGAGGGAGTCAAGAACATCAAATTTCATTTTATACATTCAAATTTTGGAAAAATGCAAGAAGGAATTTTGTAAATGCTCATGGAAAGGATAGCAACAGATAGAAAACGCTTACATAGGATGAGATATAAGGGGGATGTTTGTATGAAAAAGAAACATATCGAAACGACGTTAATTCATCATGGGTATGATGCCACGCAGCATAAAGGAAGTTTAACACCGCCGTTATTTCAAACATCTACGTATACATTTGAAACAGCGCAGCAAGGAGAAGCAAGCTTTGCAGGGTATGATTCAGCTTATATTTATTCTAGACTTGGAAATCCGACAGTTGAGTTATTTGAGGAAAGAATGGCAGCATTAGAAGGAGGGGAAGCGGCACTGGCATTTGGCTCTGGTATGGCAGCAATTTCGGGAACACTTTTAGCCTTTTTAAAAGCGGGAGATCATATTGTTTGTTCGAATGGTCTATACGGTTGTACGTATGGCTTTTTAGAAGTGTTAGAAGAGAAATTTGCAATTACGCATACATTATGCGAAATGGAGACAGCAGAGGAAATTAAATATAGTATTCAGCCGAATACGAAAATCATTTTTGTAGAAACACCGATTAATCCAACGATGAAATTAATTGATTTAGAACTTGTTGTTAAAGTAGCGAAGCAGCATGGATTGCTCGTTATTGTTGATAATACATTTTGTTCACCATACTTGCAAAGACCGCTGACATTAGGCTGCGATGTTGTGTTGCATAGTGCGACAAAATATATTGGTGGTCATGGCGATGTAGTAGCGGGTGTTACAATTTGTAAAACGAAAGATATTGCTGAAAAAATTCGTCCGATTCGTAAAGATGTAGGCGGGATAATGGCACCGTTTGATGCATGGTTACTTTTACGAGGTTTAAAAACATTAGCAGTGCGGATGGATCGCCACTCTGAAAATGCGGAAAAAATTGCTGCTTTTCTCCGAAATCATGAACTAGTGGAAGATGTTTGGTATCCGGAAGGGTTGCTTGCAAATAAACAAATGAAGCGCGGAGGCGGTGTGTTGTCATTTACAGTAAAAGGCGGAAAAGAAGAGGCGCAAGCTGTAATGGATAACTTGAAATTAATTGCCATTGCAGTGAGTCTTGGTGATACAGAAACGTTAATTCAGCACCCAGCAACGATGACACATGCGGTGATTCCAAAACATGTTCGTGAGCAAATGGGGATTTCTGATAACTTATTACGCTTATCTGCAGGGCTTGAGTCCTGGGAAGATATTGTAGGTGACTTAGCTCAGGCACTACAAAAAGAAAAAACAGCTTTATCGTAAGAAGACCGCTGTCTACAATATATCGGTGCTTCGACACAATATAAAGTGAAACTTCCATCAGTGACGCCTTTCCCACTGATGGAAAGCTCTCACCAATCGGGCTTTTACGGGCAGTTTTCTTCCCTGCTCTTCTGCAGCTTTTACTGCCCGTTAATGCGGGATAAAGACCTGTCAACGATGTTCGACACCGCAAGTGCATTAAGAAGGAGCTGACCTTAAGGTCAGCTCCTTTGCATTATATATGTTTCAATAAAATATCGACAAATTCTTCTAAATATGTTTGATCGATTTCATCAAAGCGTCCTTTGTTTGGGCTATCGATGTCTAATACGCCGATGACTTCATTGTTTTTGATTAGCGGTATAACAATTTCTGAATTAGAGGCTGCATCGCAGGCGATATGTCCAGGGAACTTGTGAACATCAGCGACAAGCTGTGTTGTTTTCGTTTCTGCTGCCACTCCGCATACACCACGGCCAAATGGAATACGAACACAAGCTGGTAATCCTTGAAATGGCCCAAGTACAAGCTGATTTCCTTCTGTTACATAAAAACCTACCCAGTTAATATCTTGCAAAAACACATTGAGTAAAGCGGATGCATTTGCTAAGTTAGCTACTACATTTGACTCACCTGTTAATAGAGCATCGAGTTGTTTGATTACTGCCTTGTATTGCTCCTCGCGTGTACCAGTAAAATTTTCTGCTGTGAACATGGAAACGCCGCCCTTTCTGTAGGTAAATGTAAAATTATTGCAAAATAAGCGATAATTCGCAAGACTTTGTCGATAGAAAAATAAAGGAATTTGTCTTAAAAGTCAAGAAATTTACATCAAGTTCAATTAATCGTGTTTTTACTGCCCACAAATAGCGGGAGGAGTGAGTGTATGACACAGGCAAGACAGAAGATTATCGATGCGGCAATTTCATTATTTTATGCAAAAGGCTATAATGGTACATCAGTGCGTGATATAGCAAAACAAGCAGATGTCAATGTTGCAAATATTTCCTATTATTTCTCTGGAAAACAGGGGCTGCTGGAACAGTTGGTATCAGACTTTTTAGAGGGCTACTTACGTATTGTTGAAATGACATTTGAACAGCGAAATTTTTTGTCTGCAAAAGAAGTTTTATTTCAGATGGTGAGAAACATTTTACAATATCAATTTGAGAGAAGAGAACTTACTCGATTTTTCTACAGGGAACTTTCGTTAGATAGCACGTTAATTCGCGAAATCATGACGATCTACTTTTCAAAAGAGAGATACTATATAGAGCAACTTATTAGACAAGGGCAAGAAAAGAAAGAATTTCAAAATGTATCATTCACGATGTTTATGACGCAGTTAAAGGGAATGATCAGTATGCCGTATTTATATCCGCAATATATATCAGAAGTGCTGCATTCTTTTCCGTCAGAAATCTTTTTTATTGAAATGTATATGAAGGAAGTAGAGCAGTGGATGGAGCAAACGCTTTGTATAAGGCATTTACAATATCCTCTGCCGAGAGTGGCGTATGTATAAAGAAAACAAAAAAACATAAAACAGCTTGTTGCCAATATGTATGGGAATAAGCTGTTTTTATTTGCTTTTTATGAAATGGTATCTTCCTTTTCAAACTCTTATATGGTGGTATAACTATCATATAATCACAATGGTTTTTGCATAGAAATAATATACAGTCTTTTAGTGATTATAATTTTGGGCTAACGGTGTGTATGGAATCGACTTAGAAGCGGTAAATTCTTTCATGAAATTTTTCGAAAAACTAGGCCAAAAACATATAATTACATGGTATGATTAATACATTGCGAGTTGTTAAATATAGGGGATTTCCCTTTTCTTACATAAAGCCTTCCATTTTAAAAAACGGAACGGACAAAAAACAGATAAATAGGAGGCATTTTGAATGGATTCAATCTTAACGATCGTTATCATCATCGTAAGTGCTATCTTGCTCTTCCTCATCGTAGAACTTGTGATGAGAAATCGTTTATATAAAGATATCGAAGCGCTAGGACAATGGAAGAAAGAAATTAAGGATAAACCTGTAGCGGATGAACTGAAACGAGTGAAAGAGTTAAAGATGACCGGACAAACAGAAGAGCTATTTGGAAAATGGCGCAATGAATGGGATGAAATTGTTGCGAATACTCTTCCGAAAGCAGAAAAAGACTTAGAAAGCGCTCAGAAATTTGCCGCGCAATTTTCCTTCCGAAAAGCTAAACATTCAATGAATGAATCCGTTAGCGGTTTAGATGAGGCAGATCATCGAATTACAGAAATTTTAAATGAACTGCAAGAATTGTTGGAAAGCTATGAGAAAAACAATTCAGAAATTGAGCAGTTGCGTGATACATATCGCAATTTGAAAAAGGGTGTGCTTGCTCATCGTCATATGTTTGGCGCAGCCGAGAAGAAGATTGAAGGACAGCTTGATGCAGAGTCAAAGAAATTTCAAACGTTTGATGAAGCAACACAAAATGGAGATTACTTAAAAGCGCGTGAAATTGTAGTGAGTTTAGAAGAAGGACTAGCACATTTGGAAGTAATTGTGCATGAAATACCAGAGCTATTAGTAGAATGCCAAGCGACATTACCAGTACAATTAGAAGATCTATCACAAGGTCACGATGATATGAAAAAACAAGGCTATGTATTAAATCATTTGGAAATCCCAAAAGAAGTAAGAGAGATGAACAAACAACTGCAAACGTGCCTTGCCGATTTAGAATCTTTACACGTAGTAGAAGCAAAAGAAAAAATAGAAGTGTTAAAAGAGCAACTTGATACATTATATGAACAGTTAGAGCTAGAAGTAAGAGCTAAACATTATGTGGAACAGCAGACGGTAACTGTATACGAAGATTTAGGGATTATTCGAGAACAAGCACTGGAAACGAAAGCAGAAACACAATTTGTGAAACAAAGTTATCAATTACAGGATAAAGATATCGAGTCTCAAAAAGTGGTTGAAAAACAGATGCACATTTTAATGAAACGTTTTGATGTGTTGCAACTTCGTATTGCAGAGCAAGATATCGCATTTTCTGTCATTCGAGAAGAGTTAGAAGAAATTTATGAGCAATGTGAAACATTAAAAGTACTTCATGCTGAGTACCAAGACATGTTGCAAACGATGCGTAAAGAAGAATTTGAAGCGCGTGAGGCATTAAAGGAAATGCGTCATACGATGGCGGAATCAAAGCGCATGATGCAAAAGTCGAATTTACCTGGGTTGCCAAATCGTATCGTGGCTGATCTGCAAAACGGACAGCAGGCGATGCAAAGTGTGTATGAACAATTAGAATTAAAGCCGCTTGATATGGGGGCGGTGAATCGTACACTAGAAGAAGCGGTAGCTGTTGTAAATGGTGTTCACGAAGCAACACAAGAGTTAATTGAACAAGCATATTTAGTAGAGAAATTAATTCAGTATGGTAATCGTTATCGCAGTCATGATGATATGTTGGCGAAAAGTTTAGATAACGCTGAGCATCTGTTCCGTGAATATGAATATGATGCAGCGCTAGAACAAGCAGCTTCTGTATTAGAGCAAATTGAACCAGGTATTGTGCAGAAGATTGCTGAATTTGTTGACTTAGAACAAACTCCTTAATTGATTAAGGGGTTTGTTTTTTGTGCAAATAACTTTTGTATGCATTATGGTGTAATATTGCTATAATGAATAGCGGAATATGGAGCATTTTTTCATTAAAAGCAGAAAAGCATACTTCCGCTCTAATGACGGAAACTATGAGTAAGCTTAGCGGAAATACATGAGTGTATGATATGATTATCCCGCTACGAAGGTCTTTCTCGTAAAGTAAAGGAGTTTCACTTTATAGGATTTCGATATCGGTGAAAGGGGAATAACAATGATTTACTTTGATAATAGTGCGACGACAAAGCCGTACCCGGAAGCCTTGCAATCTTATGTGACAGTTGCAGGAAAATATTTTGGAAATCCTTCTTCTATTCATTCCCTTGGAGGAGAATCAGAGCGTTTATTAACGCAATCACGTACGATTGCAGCTCAGCTTCTTCGCGTAAAGCCTTCAGAAATTGTCTTTACGTCTGGAGGAACAGAAGGAAATAACCTTGCAATTAAGGGGATTGCGATGAGAAATCGCTCCCGTGGTAAGCATATGATTACAACAAACATTGAACACGCTTCTGTGTTTGAAGCATATAAGCAGCTAGAAAATCTTGGTTTTGACGTTACATATTTGCCGGTAAATGAAAATGGTGTTGTATCAGTAGAAGATGTGAAACGTGCTCTTCGAGATGATACCATTCTTGTTTCGATGATTCACGTCAATAACGAAACAGGCGCGGTTCAGCCGGTTGATGAAGTTGGGAAGTTATTAACGAACTATCCGAAAGTACGATTCCACGTTGATCATGTGCAAGGAATTGGAAAAGTCCCGCTTGATTTGTATGAAAGTCATATTGATCTTTGCACAATTTCGGGGCATAAGTTCCATAGTGTAAAAGGAACAGGACTTCTCTATGTTCGTGATGGTGTAAGACTCGATCCAGTTTTATCGGGTGGTGGACAAGAGTTGCGTTACCGTTCTGGTACAGAAAACTTACCAGGAATTGTTGCGATGATCAAAGCTTTGCGAATGACTTTAGAAAAACAGTCCGAAAATACGGGGCATCTTCGCGAGTTAAAGGAAGAACTGATTCGCATGTTTAAAGGTATGAAGGATGTTACAATTAATACACCGAAAGAACAGACGGCACCACATATTCTAAACGTATCATTTGTCGGATTAAAGCCAGAAATTGTTGTGCATGCTTTGGAAGAACGTGGTGTGTATGTATCAACAAAATCTGCTTGTTCTTCAAGAGCAAACGAAGTAAGCCATGTTTTACTAGCGATGGGCTTGCCGCATGCGGTAGCAGAAAGTGCGATTCGTATTAGTTTAACTGCGGAAAATACGATAGAAGAAGTAAAACAATTCGAAGGAATTATAAAAGAAACATTGCCAAAATTATATGAAGTGATGAGGTAAGGAAAGATGATGACATACGAGTATATTTTAGTTCGCTACGGCGAAATGACAACAAAAGGAAAGAACCGTTCGAAGTTTGTAAGTACATTAAAAGATAATGTAAAACATAAATTAAAAAAATTTCCAAACTTAAAAATTGATGCGACGCATGACCGCATGTATATTCAGTTAAATGGTGAAGATCATGAAGCGGTTGCGGATAAATTAAAAGACGTGTTTGGTATTCATAAGTTTAACTTAGCAATGAAAGTGCCAACAGATTTAGAAGAAATTAAAAAAGGAGCCCTTGCTGCTTTTCTGCAAGTAAGTCGTGACGTAAAAACATTTAAAATTACAGTTCACCGTTCTTACAAGCATTTCCCGATGCAAACGATGGAGCTACTTCCAGAAATTGGTGGATATATTTTACAAAATACAGAGGATATTACCGTAGATGTTCATAATCCAGATGTAAATGTCCGCGTCGAAATTCGAAGCGGTTATAGCTATATTATGTGTGATGAGCGCATGGGAGCTGGCGGCCTTCCAGTTGGTGTTGGTGGAAAAGTAATGCTTCTTCTTTCTGGTGGCATTGATAGCCCGGTTGCAGCTTACTTAGCAATGAAGCGCGGCGTATCAGTGGAAGCTGTTCATTTTCATAGTCCCCCGTTTACAAGTGAGCGTGCTAAGCAGAAAGTAATCGACTTAGCACAGGAGCTAACGAAGTATTGTAAACGTGTGACACTTCACCTTGTTCCGTTTACAGAAGTGCAAAAGACAATTAATAAAGAAATTCCATCTAGCTATTCAATGACAATTATGCGCCGTATGATGATGCGTATTGCAGAGCGAATTGCAGAAGAGCGTAACGCACTTGCTCTTACGACAGGGGAAAGCCTTGGACAAGTAGCGAGTCAAACGTTAGATAGTATGCACACGATTAACGAAGTGACAAATTATCCAATTATCCGTCCGCTTATTGCGATGGATAAACTAGAAATTATAAAAATTGCTAACGAAATCGGTACGTACGACATTTCTATTCGTCCGTACGAAGATTGCTGTACAGTCTTTACACCAGCAAGTCCGACAACAAAACCGAAGCGTGAAAAAGCGAATAAATTTGAATCATACTATGATTTTACACCGCTTATTGAATCAGCTGTTGCAAATACAGAAAAGATGGTATTACAAACAGTAGAAGTAGCAGAAGAAGAACAATTCGAAGATTTATTTTAAAACCATAAATTACCATTAAAAGATATGTATGAAGCCATATAGTTTATCACACTCTATACTCACAAGGAGGTGATACTATATGGCAAACACAAACAAATTAGCAGTTTCTGGAGCAGAAGCAGCTTTAGATCAAATGAAATACGAAATCGCTCAAGAGTTTGGTGTACAACTTGGAGCTGATACAACATCTCGTGCTAACGGATCTGTTGGTGGAGAAATCACAAAACGTTTAGTTGCAATGGCTGAACAACAATTAGGCGGTTTTCAACGCTAACAACCATATATAGTGGCTTAGAAAGAGTGGGATTTCCCGCTCTTTCTTTTTGTTGTTTTATGTCAAAAAATAAGAGAAAACATCTACTATTGTAGCCAATTGGTCAAAATATAAACAAATTTGTCAAAAGAAGAGGGTTTAAAATTTACAGAAAATTCTATACTATTAAAGGGAGGATGGACAGAATAAAGGGGGAAGAGTATGAACCGGGAAGAGCTATTAGCGCCGCCGATGTATAATTTAGTCGAAGAGATGGAGCGTTATGCACATGAGCCAAATAGACTTGCACTTATTTGGCAAGATGATCAAGGGAATAAAAGAGAAGTCACATACAAGGAATTGTTACAAGGTGCGAATAAAATTGGAAACGCTTTTATAAATAGCGGTCTCCAAAAAGGGGGCAAGCTTCTTATTATGATGCCGCGTCTTATTGAAACATATATGACGTATATTGCCGCAATAAAAGCGGGATTTGTCGTGATTCCAAGTTCAGAAATGCTGCGCAAAAAAGATATTGAATATCGAATCGAACACGGAGAAGTAAAAGCGATTGTAAGTTATGAACCGTATATAGGACAATTCGACGGAATCGAAGCTGTGCATTCTCTTCATAAGTTTGTATTAAGCGAAAAACCGCTAGAAGGCTGGAATAATATACAGGAAGCACTTCATACAGAGAGTGCTGTATTAGAAATGGCAGAAACAAAGTGTGATGATATGGTTTTCTTATCGTATACATCTGGAACAACAGGCAATCCAAAGGGTGTCGTACATACGCATGCTTGGGCTTATGCTCATCTTCGTACGAGCGCTGCGAATTGGTTAGCAATTGAAGAGAATGATGTTGTATGGGCAACAGCAAGTCCAGGGTGGCAAAAGTGGGTGTGGAGTCCGTTTCTTGCGACGCTTGGTTCAGGTGCAACGGGATTTGTGTATCACGGGAAATTTGATCCAGAAACATATTTACAGTTATTAAGTGATAACAAAGTAAATGTACTGTGCTGTACGCCGACTGAATATCGTTTAATGGCGAAAGTGGAGACCTTACAGCAATATGATCTTTCTTCTTTGCATAGTGCGGTTTCAGCAGGAGAGCCATTGAACAGAGAGGTTATTGATACATTTCGAAAGTATTTTCAAGTAACGGTTCGTGATGGATATGGGCAAACAGAAAATACATTACTTGTTGGCGTATTAAAAGGAATGGACATCAAACCTGGTTCGATGGGGAAACCAACGCCAGGCAATCAAGTTGAGATCGTGGATGAGGACGGTAATCCAGTTCTTCCGGGAGAAGTAGGGGATATTGCCGTACATGTGAAAACACCGGCATTATTTAAACAGTACTATAAAGACCAAGAGCGCACGGCTATGCAATTTCGCGGCGATTATTACATTACAGGTGACCAGGCCAAAAAGGATGAAGATGGCTACTTTTGGTTTGAAGGGCGCGGCGACGATATTATAATTAGCTCTGGCTATACAATCGGACCATTCGAAGTGGAAGATGCACTGGTCAAACATCCGTATGTCAGAGAATGTGCAGTTGTGGCAAGTCCAGATGAAATACGAGGAAATATCGTAAAAGCCTTTATCGTATTAAAAGAAAATATCGATGAGCAAGACAGCACGTTAATTCCGCTCTTACAAGAACATGTGAAAGAATTAACGGCGCCTTATAAATACCCGCGTAAAATTGAATTTGTGAAAGAACTGCCAAAAACGATTTCCGGTAAAATTCGCCGCGTAGAGCTGCGAAAACGTGAAATGGAGTTGGCCTCCAAGTAATATAACACACTTTACTCTGCCCGATTCTATTCAAATAGAATTGGGTTTTTTGTTTAATCGGAGGGAGTGTTTTATAATGTTATTATAAGAAAATTGAGATAATAAGAAATGATGTTTTGGAGGGAGAAAATGTACGGTGTAATGGCTTTGTTCGATGAAACAACAGAAAAAGAACTACATGCAGTATGGAATGAGTTGTGTGGAAGCGGGATTTCTTATTATTCTAAAGAAGCTCCTAATAGAAGACCTCATATTACAATTGCTAGTTATCAAAACATTGAGCCAGAATCTTTTATAGAAGACATGAATCAAGTTTTACAAGAGACGAGTAGCATTCCCATAACACTAGGCACATTAGGCACATTTTTAGCATCTCAGACAGTGTTTTTATCTCCTGTACCTACAAAAACATTATTGGATTTTCATCACAATTTCCATGAGAAAATGAAAAAATATAGCGACAATCCATCTTCATTATATCTTCCAGGAAATTGGATTCCGCATTGTACAATTGCTAATCACTTAAAGGAAGAAAAGTTTCATGAAGCGTTTCAATATTGTACAAACAGAATAGAGAAAGTAGATGCGGTTATTCGTGAAATTGCGCTTATTAAAGTTGAATATAAAAATAAAAAATGTGTGGATGCACCGATTATTTTTTCAAAAAGGTTAACCGGTGTCACAAACAGTGTTCATAGCTAATAAAAAAGGGGGAGAAAAAATGGGAGAACTTTGGCACGGCGGAAACATTTATACGATGGAAGAAGAAGGAGGGGGAGTCGAAGCTGTTTATGTAGAGAACGGTAAAATTATTGCCGCTGGAGGGAAAGAAGAACTAGAAGAACGGTATCAGCCGAAACAGTTCGTCAATTTAGAAGGGAAAACAATGCTTCCTGGTCTTGTCGATAGTCATATGCATCTTATCGGACACGGAGAACGATTGCTTCGCCTAGATTTATCAGCATGCACATCTTATGAGGAAGTGCTAAACCTTGTTGCTGAGCGAGTGAACAGGGCGAAGCAAGGAGAATGGATTATTGGCGAGGGCTGGAATGAAAATAATTTTACAGATCGAAAAGATGTACATAAACGGGATTTAGATGATTTATCACTTCATCATCCTATTCTATTGAAACGTGTTTGCCGTCATGTAACGTTGGTGAACTCTTATATTCTTGAGAAAGCTGAGATTATGCAAGGTAGAGAAGACCCAAAAGGCGGAGAGATTGGCCGTGATCAACATGGTGAATTCACAGGTTTATTGTATGAACAAGCGCAGGATTTAATCGCTCCTATTCAACCGGAAATCGATGCAGTTTATTTAACGAAGGCACTGCAAACAGCAATTCAAGATTGTTGGCAATACGGACTAGTTGGCGGTCATACAGAAGACTTAAACTACTATGGTGGTTTTCAAAAAACATACAATGCCTTTACGGAAGTCGTTCGAAATTTGTCGTTTAAAGCGCATCTTCTTGTTCATCATGAAGTAGCACACGAACGTAAGCAATATGAGAATACACATTATATTGAGTTTGGGGCAATGAAAATTTTTTCAGACGGTTCCTTTGGTGGTCGAACAGCGCTACTTAGTGAAGCATACGAAGATGCAAAGGAAACGAATGGCGTTGCGATTTTTTCTCGCGAAGAGCTTGCGGAACTCGTCAAACAAGCAAGAGAATTCCATATGCCTGTTGCTATTCATACAATTGGTGATCTATCGCTTGAATATGTAATTGATGCGCTTGAAATGCATCCGCCAAAAGAAGGACAGCGTGACCGTATTATTCATTGTCAGCTTGCGCGTGAAGCATTAATCCAGCGCATGAAGAAGCTCCCAGTGATTTTAGATATTCAGCCTGTCTTCGTTTCTTCTGACTTTCCATCTGTTATTGAAAAACTAGGAGGGCACCGGCTTCGGTATGCATATGCATGGAAAACACTCCTCTCTGCTGGTTTACACTGCGCAGGCGGTTCGGATGCACCAATCGAGCATGTGAATCCACTTTTAGGAATATACAGCGCCGTAACAAGAAAGAGCTTTGTGGATGGAAACTGTTACATGCCAGAAGAAAGATTAACAGTATTTGAAGCAGTTTCACTGTTCACAACAGGAAGCGCATATGCAATCGGAAAAGAAGAAAGCCGCGGTAAAATTGCAGCGGGATATGAAGCGGATTTTACGATATTAGATAGAGATATATTTAACGTACAGGAAGAGGAAATAAAAGAGATAGACGTTATGATGACGGTTGTGGATGGGGAGATTGTGTATAAGAAATAAAAGGCGGCACATGCCGCCTTTTATTTCTTATACCGTTATTCGTGGGCGGAGAAGAGCAGGGAAGAAAACTGCTGGCATGCGCCCGATTGGTTCAACTAATAATAATCAGTGGGGGATGAAAACCCCCCCACTGATTAAAGTTTCACTTTATAAAAACGTTCTTTGTACTTTTTCCCAGAACGAATTGTTTTTTAGTTTCACTGTTTTGATTTGTTTATCGCTTAAACGAACAACTGCTTTTTCCACTTGCTTAATGCTAAGTGCTTCATTATCCATACCCATAACAGGATAATCTTTGTCGTTATGAGTTAATTTTAATGTTAACGTACGATCGTTGCTTAAGATGAACGGAGAACCAAGGGTACGGTACGTATTGTTATTTAAAGAAGCAAGCTCACTTACTTGGAAACATGGAATTAATGGATCTACGACAGCGCCGCTTAGTGACTTATTATATGCAGTGCTTCCTGTTGGGGTAGAAACGACTAAGCCATCCCCTCTGAATGTTTCAAAATATAAATCATCGATGTACACATCTAACACAAATGTTTTAATTACGCTAGAGCGCAGTGAAAATTCATTTAGGCAATAAAAAGATGTGTCATGATCGACAGTTACTTGAATGGTTGGATATCTTCTTACTTCAATTTCATTTTTTGTGATTTCTTGAAGGGCGCTATCGACATGGTCGATGTGGAAGTCACAGTAAAAGGAAATATCATCTGTTGCCGAAACCCCTGCGTATAAGCAATCATCACGAAATCCTGTTTTTCTAACAGCCTGCAAAAATGTCCCGTCGTCGCCAACACTAACGATAGCGTTTGCGTTCTTTGGATGGTCTAGTATTGTAAATCCGTTTTCCTTTAAAATGTCGTATACTGGTGTCATTTTTTCGATAAGCGTTGATTTGTCATCACCGTAAAAGAAAAATAAATTGCGACGATCTTCCATTTTGTATCCCTCCATGCAGTAAATAATATGTTCAAATATTATATTTCGATAAAAATATGAAAAATCCTTTTGTTTTTAGAAAAATCTATATTTTCAAGTTCGTTTAATTTTTTCATATCGTGTCGATAATGGATACGAAATGAAAGGATGGTACGATGAAGTGGCTTGTGATTGGAATTGGAATTCTTATTTTATTTGTCTTACTTATTTTGTTATCGAAATTATCGTTGAAAATTAGTTTGTTATATACAGAAACAGAAAAGCAATGTTTGCTTCAAATAAAAATTTGGATGTTTCATTATACGTTTGATGTGCTAGAACGGATTGAAAAGCAGCAAAGGAAAACAAGTCAAAAAATAGAAAAAGCAGGAGAGGAAGGCGGAACTGAGGATAAATTGGTGGCAGCGCTTGACAGTGTAGCTGAGATTATAAAAAGGCTGCAAGAAATCCATACTATGTTTAAAGATTTTCTTCAAAAAGTGAAAATCAACAATTGGAGATGGTATTCGCAAATTGGAACAGGTGATGCAGCGAGTACTGGAGTTATTACAGGCTATGTATGGTCGGCAAAAGGAATCATTGTTGGCGTTGCCGGTCAATATGTAGAAATTATTGGTGCGCCGCAGCTTGAAATTACTCCAATCTTTCAAGGGAAAACTGTGGCATCACATTGTGAATTAACGGCTTCGTTTCGCATATATCGAGCAGTTAGGATGGCAATTCGGTTGTTTATATTTCTGAAGAAGCAAGGAGTTATTCAGGCAGATCATGCGATGCAGCAATAAAGTGAAACTTTAATCAGTGGGGATTTTTTTCATCCCCACTGATTATTAGTTGAACCAATCGGGCTTTTACGGGCAGTTTTCTTCCCTGCTCTTCTCAAGCCTTTACTGCCCGTTAATAGCGGGATAAATATAGGGGGGATTATATGGAACATCCAATTCAAGGATTAATGACAACAGCGATGCAGCATTTAAATCATATGATTGATGTGAATACAATTATTGGTGATCCAATTCAGTCACCTGATGGAAGTGTTATCTTAACGGTTTCTAAAGTAAGCTTTGGCTTTGCGGCAGGTGGCAGTGAATTTGGGAAGTTGGAAAATAATAATCATCATCCATTTGGCGGCGGGAGCGGCGGCGGTGTTTCTATTAATCCGATTGCTTTTCTTGTTGTAAATAGTGAAGGTGTGAAAGTGCTTCATTTAGATAAACAGACGCACATACTTGATAAAATAGTGGAATTAGCACCGCAAGCAGTTGATAAAGTGAAAGAAATGATGAACAAACAAAAAGATGAACAGCCGGAGTATGAAATATAGAAAATGAAATGTACCTTTTGTAAAAGACGTTAAAAAATGATGCTATATGAAGAAGATGATTTCTGCATTAACAGAAATCATCTTCTTTAGATTTATCCCGCTATTTGTGGGCAGTAATACTCCCGCCTCAAAATTCAGCGGAAGCATTGTCCAGCTCTAGCGGCTAGAATCTCCGGTCGTTTCGCCCCCTCGGACGAGGCAAAAAGCGCCTCTCTGTCAGGGGCGTGGGCGTCCTGCGATTCTGAGCGAGCCGCTTCCGCTTTTCTTAAGAAGTTAGGCAGGAGATAAACTGCCCGTAAAAGCCCGATTGGTGAGGGCTGATAATCAGTGGGGGATGAAGAAAACCCCCATTGAATAAAGTTTCACTTTATTCAATCCTGCTTATATAAGAGCTCCCCTATGGAGAAAGACTTTTCGTTTAATTCCGAAAATTAATTCTTTTCATTTTTATATTTATGTATAATATAAAATATGGATTATTGTGGAAGGGGAGATCCAGCGTATGAGTGAAGTTGTAGTTTCGAAATCTTTTTTTTCAAGGTATAAAACAATTGCAGATGCCGTAAAAGGCGCTTCACCAGGTACAACAATAGTAGTAAAACCTGGTGTGTATCGAGAAAATATACATATTGATAAAAATATTAACATAATTAGTGAAGGTGACAAGAGTGATACTGTAATTGAAACATTTCAAACAGCTCTTTTAATTGAGAATGGGAGCAAAACATTTATAAAAGGGATTCAAATTCGTCAGCTTGGACAAGATGATACAGCTTTAATAAAATGTTCTTCTGGAACATTACAAATACAAGACTGCGATATTTATCCCCAAAATGGTTCAGGTGTATATGTGAACCAACAAGGGATATTGTATATGCAATTCTGTCAAATAACTGGTGGATATACAAATGCAATCAACTTTGGAGAGGGAAGTCAGGGGACAATAGAAGATTGTGAAATACATGGAATGAAGGGAGAAAAGTATCCATCCTTATTTATCAATAATAGTAATCCGATTATAAAAAAATGCCGCATTTATAATAGTCCGGGCAATGCTATTTTTATGAAAAATAATAGCAAACCATTTATAGAAAACTGTGACTTGTTTGATATACAAGATGCCATTCTGTATATGTCTAATAGTGCTCCTACCATAAAGAACTGTAAAATACATGATGGACAAAAAAATGCTATCTACATAGAAAAGGGAAGTAAACCGATAATAGAGAATTGTGAGATATTCAAGTTTAAACGTACAATGATATATATTCATGAAAGTCAGCCAGCTATGAAGGGTTGCAAAATGTTTGATGGAAACACAAATGCGGTAAATTTTAATGAACAGAGTGCAGGGTTAATTGAGGAATGCGAAATATTTAATTTATTAGGTGAAGAATATCCAGCAATTTATATAGAAAAAAGTCAACCAACATGGAAGAAATGTAAAATTAGTTATACTGCAAGTAGTGCGTATTATATAAGTGAAGGAAGTAAACCGGTAATAGAAAATTGTGAGATTTATAAAACGGAAGGCGATGCTTTTCGAATTGTGAAGTCAGAGCCTAGCATTAGATTTTGTAAAATGTATGATGGGGAATCATCTGCTTTTTATATTCAAGAAGAAAGTTTACCTTTTATTGAAGAGTGTGAAGCGTTTCATTTTAAAGATCAAATTGTAGCAGTAATTACTAGTAGCCCAATGTTTAGAAGGTGTAAATTTCATGATGGTGAAGCGAATGGAATATCATTTTATCAAAATGGCCGGGGCATCTTTGAAGAATGTGAAATATATCAATTTTTAAATGAAAAATATTCGGCTATATATGTTAACCAAGGTAGTCCGGAGTTGAAAAAATGTAAAATTTATAAGGGGAATAGTAATGCAATCTATTTAGAAAATAACAGTGATTTCATTATGGAAGAATGTGAAGTCTGTCAATTTCAAAATGAATCCTATGCAATGATTCAAGGCGTACAAAGTAATTTCAAATTAATAAATTGTAAATTATATGAAGGGAATAATAGTGCTTTTTATTTTAAAGAAAACAGTCTGGGGACAATAGAGGGATGTGAAATATTTAATTTTTCTAGTGATAACCATTCAATGGTTCGGATAGAGGAGAGTTATCTAACACTTACAAAGAATAATTTGTATAAAGGGCAATATACGGCTGTAAATATTAACAAGAATAGCATTATTTCCATTGAAGATTGTACTATATCAGATTTTAATGAAGCGTGTGTAACAATTTGTGAAGAAAGTGAAGTATCGCTCCAACGAAATAAAATGTACAACTCTTTAAGAGGGGTTGGAGTCGTAAGTGGAAGCAAATCAAAAATAATAGAGTGTGATATATATGATTGTCGAGAAACAGCTATCTGGCTAAATCAGGGACAAGCTGTAATCGAGAAAATTCAAATTGAAAATTGTGGTGGAAATGCACTTAATATTAAAAATAATAGTAATGTTGTTTTTGTAAATGGGAGTATTTCTCAATTTGAATATCCAATGATATATAGTGAAGAAAGTCAATTTGATGTAAAGAAAAGTAGTTTTGATCATTGTAAGAATCCAATATTTTTAGTGGGAAAAGAAAGTGAATTTTGGATAGAACAATGTGAAATGTCTCAAGTAGATGCATCACCAGCAATTGAAATCAATTCACATGTAAAAGGTACTGTTCAAAAGTGTAACATTTATGATGCTTTTATGGGCGTTAAGATTGCTTCTGAAAGTCAAATTACTTTAAAGGATATCAAGTGTTTTGATATAGAAAAAACGGCTTATCAAATTACCGATGATTGTTCAGCTACATTAGAAAATTGTAAAACGTATGTAGAGGTAACGCGTCAGAAAGTACAATCCACTGAAGAATCAAAAGAAGAAAAACAGGATGTAGAAGAAGTACAAGAACAGCAGGAAATTATAGAATCGAACGATATAATGACGGAGTTAGACCGTTTTGTCGGAATGAACAGTATTAAAGAACAAATGAAACAATTAATTAACCTTGTAGAAATTACTCGTTATCGAAAAGAAGCAGGTCTTGACTCCGGGGGAGATATTAAACCAAAACATACCGTTTTTTATGGGAATCCAGGGACGGGAAAAACAACGATTGCTCGTTTGTTAGGGAAAGTATATAAATCGCTTGGATTGCTTGAAAAAGGGCATGTTGTTGAAGTGAAGCGTGAAGACTTGGTCGGAGCGTATATTGGTCATTCTGAAGAGAAAACAAAACAACGTATCGATGAAGCAATGGGCGGGGTTTTGTTTATTGATGAAGCATATTCGTTAAGTATTGAAGACGGTGCACGTGATTTTGGAAGACAAGTTATTGAAGTTTTATTAGCAGCTCTTGAAAATCATCGCGGAGAATTTTTATGTATCGTTGCTGGTTATGAGAAAGAAATGGAACGATTTATTGCTTCTAATCCAGGTTTGAAAAGCCGTTTTGTATCCTATATGAAATTCGAAGATTATACACCAGATGAATTGATGGAAATTGGAAATCGCTTGTTAGCTGATAAGAAATACCGCTTAACAGAGGAAGCGGAAAATTATGTATATGAACAATTTGTATGGTTGTATAGAAAGCGGGATGAACATTTTGGAAACGCACGTATGGTTCGGGAACAAGTAGATAAATGGATTACATTGCAAGCAAACCGAATTAGTACATTACCAAGAAGTGAATGGAATAACAAAGAAGTATTGACGACAATTCGTTTGGATGATGTTGAAAAAGCATTCCAACAAAGAGGCGCAAGAAAAGTGGCTGTTCCAATTAATGAGAAGTTACTACAGGAACAAATGGACCGTTTGAATAGTTTAATCGGTTTAACAAAGGTGAAAAAAGAAATTGAAAGATTAATCCAGCTTGTTTCTTATTATCGAGAAGAAGGTAAGGATATAAGAGAACTTTCCATGCATATTTCATTAATTGGTAATCCAGGAACAGGAAAAACAGAGGTTGCGCGAATTATTGCAAAAGTGTATGAGGCATTAGGAATTTTAGAGCGCGGAGATTGTGTGGAAGTAGACCGAAAAGAACTGGTTGATAAATATCAAGGGGGAACGGAAGAGAAAACAGCGAGTGTATTACAAAAGGCAATGGGAGGCACACTGTTTATTGATGAGGCATATACACTGACGAATAAAGGGAGCAATGATTCTGGACATATAGCTGTGGAATTATTGCTAAAACAAATGGAAGATAAACGTGGAGAATTTATCGTATTAGTTGCTGGATATGAAGATGAGATGGAAGAGTTCCTTGATAGCAATAAAGGTCTTCGGCGTCGCTTTGATCGCCGCCTTGTATTTGAAGATTATACACCAGAAGAAATGATTCAAATTGCAAATTATTATATGACTAAAAAGCAATATAGCATGTCAGCCGAAGCAAGACACATGCTTGTTGAATATTTTACTTATCTGTATGAAAATCGCGATAAAACATATGGGAATGCAGGTTTGGCTCGTAAGATTATTGAACAGGCAATGAAAAATTTAGATTATCGTATCGCTACCTTACCAATAGAAGAGCGAATGGAAGAACGGAAATATACAATTAGTGTGGAAGATATACAGGCACTTTTACAACAACAGCAGCAATAATAAAGTGAAAACAGGGGATATATGTAAAGTAAAACGGGCTCTTTTGTTGAAAAAAATTATATAAATTGAGTTAGTTTCATTTGTATTTTAAGGGCATTATGACTATCATTAACACTGTACATATTTTGTTTATTAGAAAAGGGAGGATTTTCAAATGGCAAACGTAACGTTTAAAGGAAACCCAATCACTTTAGTTGGCACAGAAGTGAAAGTAGGCGATCAAGCACCAAACTTCCAAGTGTTAGCAAATGATTTATCTCCGGTAACTTTAGAGACATATAAAGGCGCAGTGAAATTAATCAGTGTTGTACCATCTATTGATACAGGTGTATGTGATGCACAAACTCGTCGTTTCAACGAAGATGCAGCTAGCATTGAAAACGCAAAAGTATTAACAATTAGCGTTGATTTACCATTCGCTCAAAAGCGCTGGTGTGCAGCTAACGGTTTAGAAAATGTTGTAACGCTTTCTGATCACCGCGATCTTTCTTTCGGAGAAGCATACGGTGTTGTAATGAAAGAACTTCGTTTACTTGCACGTGCAGTATTCGTAGTAGATAGCAACGACAAAGTTGTTTACGTAGAATACGTAAGCGAAGGAACAAGCCATCCAAATTACGAAGCAGCATTAGAAGCAGCAAAAGCTGCGAAGTAATATAGGCAACAAAGAGCGACCTCTTAATAAAGAGGTCGTTTTTTTTCGACAAATAATTTCTTGCCACGCAGAATAAAACATGCCCAGCACTCGTTTTCTACCTTTGTTTTCATATGGCACGTGGCAAAAAAAGGTCCTAACCGCTCCTGTGCATGGCTAGATGCTCTCGTCCACCTAAAAAAGGTTTTTTATATGTATTTATATTGTTGATTCAATAAGAATGAAAAGAACTAAGAATATGTTATGATATAAGTTATGTGTATTTTAGTTTGAAGGAGGAATTTTCGTGAGTTCAACAGTAGAAACATTATTTTCTATTTTTGATTCTTCTGCCGTAATTTTACGTAAAGAATTAGACATAACGTATTTAGAAGCACTTGTAGAGACAGGTGATAATTTATTTGAAGGAACAATTTTACAAGAAGGCTTAGAACAACCAACAATTGACCGATTAGAACGTGAATACAGTAAGTTTAATGAAGAAAACTATAAAGGCGAAGAAATTCGCAAAGCGTTCCAACTTGCTATCTTAAAAGGGATGAAAGACGGCGTACAAGCTAATCATGAAATGACGCCTGATGCAGTTGGGATGTTTATGAGTTATTTATTCCATAAATTTATGAAGGATCAACAGGAAATAACTGTGCTTGATCCTGCAGTGGGAACAGGCAATTTATTGACGACAATCTTCAATAGCGCTCTAGAAGGGACAACGATGAGTGGCTTTGGAGTCGATGTGGATGACTTACTTGTTAAACTTGCGTTAGTCAATGCAAATTTACAAAAACAAGCGGTCGAGTTTTTTAATCAAGATGGATTAGCTTCCCTTTATATTGATCCAGTTGATGTGGTTGTATGTGATTTACCAATCGGCTATTATCCAAATGAAATGGGTGCAAGTGAATATACGCTAAAAGCAGACGAAGGTATGTCTTATGCACATCATCTTTTTATTGAACAAAGTGTCAAATATACAAAAGAAGGCGGCTATTTATTTTTCTTAGTGCCAAACTTCATTTTTGAAAGCGATCAGGCGCCAAAGCTTCATGCGTTTATTAAAGAAACATGTTTTGTACAAGGATTACTACAGTTACCTGTTTCCATGTTTAAGAATGAGAAAAATGCAAAAAGTATATTTGTTCTCCAAAAGAAGGGGCAAAACGTAATCATGCCAAAACAAGCGTTATTAGTAGAATTACCAAAATTCTCTAATATGCAAGCGATGGAGAACATTATGCAGCAAATTAATGGTTGGTTTGTTGTAGAGCAGTAAAACTAGTTATTATGTAACAGGATTATACGAATATATAATACAGTTTTCTTTCTTTGGATAGAGTAAGTAATATATACAAGATGAAAAATAAAAAAAGATAAATCTGTAATATAAAAAAAAATACTGTGTTATAATTATTTCACTTGAAATATATGTCGTACGATGTTTAAATAAAAATCGTGAGTATTAAATTTTATCAGTGAAACAATTTTGTTAGCTGACAAAAATTGAAGACATAAAATTGAGCGGTTTGTGGAAGTATTCCACACGGCTAACAAGAGAAAAAGGGGCGAAAGACTAGATGTCAAAAATCATCGCGATTAATGCAGGAAGCTCTTCCTTAAAATTTCAATTATTTGAAATGCCAAGTGAAACAGTATTAACTAAAGGTTTAGTAGAGCGTATCGGTTTAGAAGATAGCATCTTCACAATTACTGTGAACGGTGAGAAACAAACAGAAGTAACAAATATCGCAGACCATGGAGTAGCAGTTAACATGTTACTTAACAAATTAACTGAAAATGGAATTGTGAAATCTCTTGATGAGATTAGCGGTATCGGTCACCGTGTTGTACACGGCGGTGAAAAATTTGAGGATTCTGCTTTAATTACTGACGAAGTATTAGCAGAAATCGATGCTTTAAGCGAATTAGCACCACTTCATAACCCAGCACACGTTGTTGGTATTAAAGCGTTCCAAGCGGTACTTCCAAACGTACCATCAGTAGCAGTATTCGATACAGCATTCCATCAAACAATGCCGGAAGAATCTTACTTATACAGCTTACCATATGAATACTATGAGAAATTCGGCGTTCGTAAATACGGTTTCCACGGTACTTCTCATAAGTATGTAACACAGCGCGCAGCTGAATTATTAGGTCGTCCGCTTGAAAGCTTACGTCTACTTTCTTGTCACTTAGGTAACGGTGCAAGTATCGCTGCTGTAGAAGGCGGAAAATCTATCGATACTTCTATGGGCTTCACTCCACTTGCTGGTGTAACAATGGGTACACGTTCTGGTAACATTGACCCTGCGTTAATTCCGTACATCATGGAAAAAACAGGACAATCTGTAGAAGAAGTTCTGAACGTATTAAACAAGAAAAGTGGTATGCTAGGTCTTTCTGGATTCTCTAGTGACTTACGTGACATCGAACAAGCGGAAGAAGAAGGAAACCACCGTGCAGAAGTAGCACTAGAAGTATTTGTAGGTCGTATCCACAAATATATCGGTTCTTATGCAGCTCGTATGAAAGGTGTAGACGCAATCATCTTTACAGCTGGTATCGGTGAAAACAGTACACTAATCCGTGAGCGTGTATTAGAAGGTCTTGAGTTTATGGGCGTATACTTCGATCCAAAACGTAACAATATTCGCGGTGAAGAAGCATTCATCAACTTCCCACATTCTCCAGTGAAAATTATCGTAATTCCAACTGACGAAGAAGTTATGATTGCTCGTGACGTAGTACGTCTTGGAAATATTGGTTAATATATAATGAAAAGACGGGATGATTCCCGTCTTTTTTTATTATTTTTTTGAAAGTAGTTCGGTTAATCCGTTTGGGTATAATGTTTTTTCCTTTTTTAAAAACATTTCAATTGGAATCCATACAGCATAAGAGATGTGATCTCCTTCTGTTATTGTGAACTCATTCTTTTTATAAAGTTCTTTGTTTGAAAAGGAAGCAGAATATAATTGGACGATTTCATGCCCGGTTGTATTGTCTATTTGAAAAATGTTTTCTAAACAGCCTAAGTATGTACCGATTTCTACAATGACGCCAAGCTCTTCTGCAAATTCTCGGATAACAGTTTGCGCCGCGTATTCCCCAAGTTCAATCGTTCCTCCAAGTGGTCGATAATAATATCCCTCGCCACCTTCATGTTTTCTGTTATATTCTTCAACAAGGATACAATCATTGTATTCAATAATCCCTAACGCTTTCGCACGTGGATACATAACCTACCTCCTCTTTTTATTGTGATTTATTTGAAAATAACATATTTTTCAGAAAAAAACAGGGTGTACGGTCTCGCGCAGCAAATATAGTACAATGTAGAAAAATAATCCAGGAGGACGTTTGTATGCTGTCAAAGGGTGAGGAACGAATTTTACAGGATCTAAAAAACTGGGAGCAGCAACTCATGCAACACGAATCAACGGATTTTCAGCAAATGTTTGATAAATGGTTAAATCGTACATTTTCGAAGTTACCAGAGAAGAAACGAAATGAATTTTTTTCGGAAGCAGATGGATGGCTCTTTCATTTGCATGCGCTTATACAGAGCTCGCAGTCACAGCTCGATGCACGTGGGCGGATTTTGGGAGCGGCGCGCGTGTTTGATGATTCTATTGAACACATTGAAGAAATGAGAGAATTATCCATTCATCAATTAACATACATAGCAGAACAACAAACAGCTCGTCATCGTTTATATTCTTTCGTGCAAGGAGGAGTAACAGGAATTGGCGGTTTTTTCTTATTAAGTGCGGATTTACCTGTATTGATTACTTTAAATGTGAAAGCTGTGCAGCTTATTGCCACATCATTTGGTCATGATGTGAATAAACCGTATGAAATGATGTTAGCGTTAAAAGTGTTTCATGCGGCTATATTGCCAGTGCACCTGCAGCAGTATGCTTGGTATAACTTACTGCAAGAGTTAGAACAAGAAGAATCAGCTCCATTTTTTTATGAGGGAGAAGAGGAAGTATTAAATCCGGCATCAGTACAAGTACTACTAAAACAAATTTTGAAAACGTTCATTATTTATTCATTGCGTCGCAAGTTGTTTCAAGGTGTACCAGTACTTGGAATCGCGGTTGGATCAACGGCGAACTATCGATTAACGCGGAGTGTGACAGAATTTGCGAATCGGTTTTATCAAATGCGTTATTTGCGTCAAAAAATATAAAAAGCGAAAGGCGGCTGCCTTTCGCTTTTAATTTGTTGCATGTTGTTTTGATAATGGAATTGCCACTGTCTTCTTTTCCGCTGCTGGATAATAGATTAAATCTAGTGCTTTCGCCTGTACAGCAAGGGAAAGAATCGTAAAGGCAATCTCAGTCCATGTTAAATAATATAATGAAAGTGCAATGACAATTACGTCAAAAACGAAGAAAATTTGCCCAACTGTAAAGCGTGTCTTTTTACTTAATACAATTGTTAAAATATCATCTCCGCCTGTTGCACCGCCGAATCGTAAAATAAACCCAAGTCCAACTCCAGCTAAAGCTCCGCCTATTACTGCTGCTGCAAATAAATGATTAGATAAATCAACCGTAAACGGAGAATAATTTTCCATTAAAGAATAAAACGCTCCGAATGAAAGTGAACCGATAAATGAATAGCCGACCATTTTTTTACCTAAAAGTGTAGCACATAGTAAAATGACTGGAATATCCATTAAAACAGTTGAAATAGATGGTGAAATATCAAAAAAGTTTTGTATAAACAGTGCGATTCCGACAAAGCCACCTTCAGTTAAGTGGTTTTGAAAATGAATGTGATATAGCGCGGTAGCTAAAATAAATGAACCGAGTAAAACCATAAAAATTTCTTTAATAATTTGTCGACTTTGGATGTTCCTCATCGTTATTCCTTCTCTCCGTAGTTAGTAGTTTTATTTTTCATAAACTAACTACGCCTATATAGCAGCAGTTAGTTTCCATACGTCTAACTACGCTATATATCACTGAAGAAATAACGAATAATCCTCTCGTCCATCAATTCTCCCTACTTTCGTTTTAGTTTAGGCCTAAAATAGACTAAACAAAACTTAGAGTAGGATTTTTTATTTAGCAATCCTATTCTCTTCTGGGTTTTGTTTAGTAAGTGTCAAACAACCTAAACAAAACGCTACGTGTAAGAAGAGTCTTTTCGTTGCCAAATTATCCTTCGGGCAATCATAATTTCCCCACTTTCGTATTTTTTTCGCTAGACAAAGTATCTGAGCTGCAAAAATACGCTACGTGTAAGATTCGTCAATTCGATGCCACATGCTCCTTCGAGCGATCATGATATCTAAATCCTTTCTGTAAAAGATTTTATACTATTATATCATACTCTTGAAAAATGTATGTTGTTGGAACCTGAAAATGGGCAAAGAAAAACCTACATACTTCGTAAATATGAGGGTTTAAGGTGAAATTTAGTTAAAGTTTGAGAGGAAATGGTGTAATAAACTAATATTTGCTGTCGAAAGTTTTTTTGTTATGAAAAATGAATTTTTGTTCGCGCTCTCCCTTTTGTTTAACCCTTGTACGTGGCAGGAAAAGGCCCTGACCGCTTCTATGCATGGCCAGATGCTCTTACCCGCTTAAAAAGAAAGAGGTTTTTATGTTTGTTTTTCAACCTGTATTTCTCCAGAAATGTACTTTAATTAATTACATAATATTCGTTTTAAGGTGAATATTCTCTATAATTCGAGTCATATTAGCGATGACTGGAGAGATTCGTATGAAGATGATAGATATACAAGCAAGTATAGAGAAAAAAAGGGAGGAACTAATTGAACTTGTAAGAATGCACGGGTTTAACCATGAAAAGGTAGTTGTGTGTAGCCAAGAGTTAGATGAGTTAGTCTATCGTTTGATGGAAAACATTACTTACCAAGAAAGTATGCTTTCTATTTCTGCAAAGAAAAATACGAATAATAGTATACATTCACCGTAGCTAAAAGAATATTTCATCATGATGCTAATATATTTAGTGTATGGGAAAGCATTCTTTTTTATTTATTCACATTCGAAAACGTTTACATTTCCTCGTGATAGAAAAAAGAAGATAGTCGTCCATAATAACTTAATTGGTCAAAGATTTCCATCAGTAGGGCTCCACTGATGGAAGTTTCAACATATAAGTCGAAGCTATGCAGAATAACACATGACCTGCATTCGCTCATCTAAAAAGAAAGAGGTTTTTAATTTGTATTTATATAGCTTATTTTCTTTACTGATGCGCCTTCCCTTCAGAAACATTTTGAGTGAGACGATACCAAAGCCAAAGGTCGTTAATGATGGAAGCAAGATCGGCAATTTCTGTATTCAATTTACAGGAAAGCTCAAAGTTTTCTTCATTATTTAATTTATGTTGTTTCGTGTTAATAGTATGTTCAAGTTCTTGAATCCAATCAGGTATTTTCCCGCGAATTTGTTCCCACTTTAATAAAATGGCATGCTGCACAGCTGTAGGAATCTCTTCCCATTCTTCTTGTAAATCAGGTATTTCAATTCCTAGATGCTCATTATATGTGAAATATCGTTTCATGCCTCTTCCCTCCATTTTCTGTTTCTATTGTATCGAAAAAGAGAACGAACTTCGATGAAATTGTTTAAAAAATATTTGCAAATATCCCTTGCGCCATTTTTTAAAAGATGATAAATTATGAATTAATATTAATAATAATGAATAAATATTCTTTTTAGGGGGATATAAAATGGAGAACAAAAAAGTTGTATTAGCATATTCCGGAGGCCTTGATACTTCCGTTGCAATTAAGTGGTTACAAGAAAAAGGATACGATATTATTGCACTTTGTTTAGATTTAGGAGAAGGAAAAGATTTAGAATTTGTGAAAGAAAAGGCATTATCCGTTGGAGCTATTAAATCGTATATGATTGACGTGCAAGAAGAATTTGCGAATGAATATGCATTAAAAGCATTGCAAGCTCACACGTTATACGAAGGGAAATATCCACTTGTATCTGCATTATCTCGTCCATTAATTGCGAAGAAATTGGTAGAAATCGCAGAGGCGGAAGGAGCAAGTGCAGTTGCACATGGATGTACTGGAAAAGGAAACGACCAAGTACGTTTTGAAGTTTCTATTCAAGCGTTAAATCCATATTTAGAAGTGATTGCACCGGTACGTGAATGGAAATGGTCACGTGAAGAGGAAATTGCGTATGCAAAAGAAAATGATGTACCAATTCCGATTAACTTAGACAGTCCGTTTTCAATTGATCAAAATTTATGGGGACGAAGCAATGAGTGTGGAATTTTAGAAGATCCATGGGCAGCGCCGCCAGAAGAAGCATATGAAATGACACTAGCACTGGAGAATACACCAAACAAACCAGAATTTGTAGAAATTGGGTTTGAAGCAGGGGTGCCAACAACATTAAATGGTGTATCTTATTCTTTGTCAGAGTTAATTAAATCGTTAAATTCTCTTGCTGGTAAGCATGGGGTTGGTCGCATTGACCATGTAGAAAATCGTCTTGTCGGTATTAAGTCGCGTGAAGTGTATGAATGCCCAGCGGCGATGACGTTAATTACTGCACATAAGGAATTAGAAGATTTAACGCTTGTAAAAGAAGTAGCGCATTTTAAACCGATGATTGAACAAAAATTAACAGAGTTAATTTATAACGGCTTATGGTTCTCACCTTTAAAGGATGCTCTTGTTGCCTTTTTACAAGAAACGCAAAAACATGTAACAGGTACAGTACGTGTGAAACTATTTAAAGGACATGCAATTGTAGAAGGGCGTAAATCAAAGTATTCTTTATACGATGAAAAATTAGCGACGTATACAGTAGAAGATGAATTTAATCACGATGCAGCTGTTGGTTTCATTTCATTATTTGGTTTACCGACAAAAGTATACAGCCAAGTGAATCAGAAGAAGGTGGAGGCATGAGTAAACTTTGGGGAGGACGTTTTACTGAGCAGGCTGAACAGTGGGTCGAGGAGTTTGGAGCTTCCATCTCCTTTGACCAGCAATTAGCGGTAGAAGATATAGAAGGAAGTATTGCGCATGTTACGATGCTCGCGAAATGCGGCATCGTAACAGCGGAAGAAGGAGAAAAAATTAAAAACGGCCTTCAGTATTTACTGGAAAAAGCAAGGAAGCAGGAGCTTGCGTTTTCTGTTGAAGCAGAAGATATTCATTTAAATATTGAAAAGATGTTAATTCAGCATATTGGGGAAGTTGGCGGTAAGCTGCATACAGGAAGAAGTCGTAATGATCAAGTAGCAACCGACATGCATTTGTATTTGCGAAATGAAGTGCAGTATATTATCGAGGCAGTGAAGCAAGTGCAGACTGTACTTACAGTGCAAGCAGAGAAACATATTGAAACAATTATGCCAGGATATACGCATTTACAGCGCGCACAGCCAATTTCTTTTGCGCATCATCTTCTTGCATACTTTTGGATGCTAGAGCGAGATGCAAATCGTTTTACAGATTCACTAGGTCGCATTAACATTTCTCCGCTCGGAGCTGGTGCACTTGCTGGGACAACATTCCCGATTGATCGTGAATATAGTGCCCAGTTGCTCGGGTTTGATGGGATATATGAGAATAGTTTAGACGCAGTAAGCGACCGCGATTTCATTCTTGAATTTTTAAGTAATGCTTCTATATTAATGATGCATTTATCGCGTTTTTGTGAAGAACTGATTTTATGGAGCAGTCAAGAATTCCAGTTTATTGAAATGAGCGATAGTTATGCAACGGGCAGCAGCATTATGCCGCAAAAGAAAAATCCGGATATGGCTGAACTCATTCGCGGTAAAACAGGGAGAGTATATGGTAACTTATTTAGCCTATTAACCGTAATGAAAGGATTGCCGCTTGCTTATAATAAAGATTTGCAAGAGGATAAAGAAGGCATGTTTGATACAGTTAATACAGTAAAAGGGTGTTTACATGTAATGGCCGGTATGCTTGAGACGATGACGGTGAAAAAAGATATTATGTCGAAAACTGTTACGCAAGACTTTTCAAATGCGACCGAGATCGCAGATTATTTAGCGAGTAAAGGTTTACCGTTTCGTCAGGCACATGAAATTGTAGGGAAGCTTGTTCTTCTTTGCATTAATAAAGGTGTATATTTACTAGATTTACCGTTAGTAACTTATCAAGAGATGAGCCCATTATTTGAGGAGGATTTATATGAAGTACTTTCGCCATACGCGGCAGTAAAAAGAAGAAACAGTGCAGGCGGTACAGGATTCGAACAAATTGGGCAAGCACTTCAAAAGGCGAAAGAGCGAGTAGAAACCCCCGTGAACATGTAATATTTCACGGGGGTTTTCATAATGGTTACCTATATTTAATTAATGTACTTTCTAATGCTTTCGTTCTTTGCAGGGATGTTGTTTGCCTTTTACGGGTTGTGGCAGTTCCAAACATAATGTTTTTAGAATCTAGACTATGTGTTCGATACGAGTTTGTATCTGGATTTTTTCCTTGTAGTTTTCGATGAGAGTAGAATAAAATATGTCCGAGTTCATGCGCAAGTGTATTTTCTAATGAAGATTTTGTGAGAATAATATGATTAAAACGGCTTTTTGTCATAAGGGAAGAGAACGATCGTCCCGTTGTATTATTTGAGAGGTGTCTTGCATTTGTATAAAAGATTGAAATGCTATTTGGATTTGGAAAGAGATATTTTCTTTCGCTAAATAATTGTTTTATATTTTTACTTTGTTTTTTCCGAAATGAAGTATCATTCGTTCGAATAGAAAAATCTTTCAGCATTGTGATGCTAGTAATAACAAATTCTATCTTCCATATTTTTGTTGCTAATTCAACTTGCTTCTTAATTTCTTTTTCTGATACATTACAGCCGGAAAGAGTAAAGATGCATAAGTTTATAAACGGAGTAGTGCGTTTGCTTTTAACTGTGGTTTCGCTGTTTGTTTTCTTTTCATTATTCAAAAAAAAATCACACCTTTATGCTTGGACATATATATAGTGTATGCATAAAGAAAAAGGTTGCTTATACAATATAAGCAACCTAATGTCTATATTTTTCATTCGTATTTGTGCTTTCCTTCTGTAATACGAATATACTCGATGTCCATTAAGTCGCGAAATAGTGCACCGTGACTTAATTCTACACCGTGTTTTTCTTTGAAGTGAGCACAAATTGCTTCTACCATGTCGACTTCTTGTTCATTTAGATCAAGTATAATCCGTTCAGAACTTTCCATGTTATCTCTCCCATTCCTTTTTTTCTTATCATAACCGTAGAAGATAATTTTATTTAACAGGAATGAAAAAACACCAAGCCTATTACATAGAGGCTTGGTGCGGATTCGTTATCGTTATTAAATGTCACCTTGTTCTTCTTCACCGCGAACAACAAGGACATCGCATTTCGCATAGCGAATAATATGTTCAGAGACGCTACCGATTAAGAAACGCTCTACTGCGTTTAAACCAGTTGCACCGCACATAATTAAATCTACTTTATGTTTTGGAGCAATATCTTTTGAAATTTTTGATTTCGGATTACCGAACTCGAGTACAGTTTCTACTTTTGTAACACCTGCTTCTAGTGCAACCTTTTTGTATTCTTCTAATAGATCTTCAGCAAATAAATTTGCACGTTCTGCGATTGCGCGGCTATATGCCTCTACTGCAGAGTAAGCTTTGACGTCAACGATATGAGCGATTGTTAATGTAGCATCGTTACGCTTTGCTACTTGAATTGCTTTTTTAAATGCTTTTTCAGCTTCCTTAGAGCCATCGACTGCAATTAAAATATTTGTATATGTATTATTCATGAACAATTCCTCCCCGTTTTATAAGCGTTATAACTCTTTACATCTTTATTATAAAACAAATTATGGAAAAGTGTTTGACAGAAACGTTACAGAATTTCGAAAATTCCGTTTCGAACATTTTAGTTGTAATTGTATAAAGAAGTTGTTACATATGAATTATAGCAAGAAAAAAGGAGGCCTATGTTTGTGAGACATGCGCTCATTACAGCCGGTACAAAAGGTTTAGGGAAGAAGGTCACAGAGAGTTTATTACATAAAGGATACTCGGTAACCGTAACATATCGCAGTGATGTTCAAGCGATGGAAGCGTTAAAGCAACAATATAAACATCTTGCACATCGCATGCAATTTGTGCAAGCGGATGTAACAAAACAGGAAGATTTACATACAGTAGTAACAAAAGCGATGGCACGTTTTGGCCGCATTGATTTTCTTATTAATAATGCAGGTCCTTACGTATTCGAGCGTAAAAAGTTAGTTGAATATACAGATGATGAATGGAATGAAATGATTCATGGTAATTTAACGGCAGTATTTCACTTACTAAAGCTTGTTGTTCCGATTATGCGTCAGCAAAAATTTGGTCGTATTGTAAATTATGGATTTCAAGGAGCGGATAGTGCGCCAGGATGGGTATATCGCTCTGCTTTTGCGGCTGCAAAAGTCGGACTAGTTTCACTTACGAAAACAATTGCTTATGAAGAAGCTGAATATGGGATTACATCAAATATGATCTGTCCTGGTGATATTATTGGTGATATGAAAGAAGCGACAATTGCGACGGCGCGCGCATTATCTGATTATCGCACACCGATTGGGCGTTCTGGTACAGGGGAAGATATCGCTCGCACAATTTCATTTTTATGTGAGGAAGATTCGGATATGATTACGGGAACTATTATAGAAGTAACTGGAGCAGTTGATGTCATTCATCGATATCGTCAAAATTAGACAAATTCTATCGGACAACTTGTCTTGTTTTTGTCCAAAAATGAAAACTTATGATAAAATATAAGAGAATAGAAAGCGCTTTATAAAAGTGTAAATGCCATAATTATTTAGGGGTAATTTTTAACATTTCAAGGGGGAATTTTCAATGCGTATCGGTGTACCAACGGAAATTAAAAACAATGAAAATCGTGTAGCAATGACGCCAGCAGGTGTTGTTCATTTGATTCACAACGGTCATGAAGTTTTTGTTCAAAAGGGTGCTGGTTTAGGGTCTGGATTTACAGATGAAGCGTATGTTGAAGCAGGCGCAACAATTGTAGAAACAGCACAAGAAGCTTGGAATCAAGAGATGGTTATGAAAGTAAAAGAGCCAATCCCAAGTGAATATGGTTATTTCCGCGAAGGCTTAATTTTATTCACGTACTTACACTTAGCTCCAGAACCAGAATTAACAAAAGCATTAATTGACAACAAAGTTATTGGTATCGCTTATGAAACAGTTCAATTAGACAACCGTTCTTTACCATTACTTGCACCTATGAGCGAAGTAGCAGGTCGTATGGCTGCGCAAATTGGTGCACAATTCCTTGAAAAAAATAAAGGCGGTAAAGGTATTTTACTTGCAGGCGTTCCGGGAGTAAAACGTGGTAAAGTAACAATTATTGGTGGTGGCCAAGCTGGTACAAACGCAGCGAAAATCGCTGTTGGTCTAGGAGCGGATGTAACAATTATTGACTTAAGCCCAGATCGTCTTCGTCAATTGGATGATATTTTCGGCAACCAAGTAACAACGTTAATGTCTAATCCATATAACATTGCAGAAGCTGTAAAAGAGTCTGACCTTGTGATCGGTGCGGTATTAATTCCAGGTGCAAAAGCGCCAAAACTTGTAACAGAAGAAATGATTCAATCGATGGAACCAGGTTCTGTTGTAGTTGACATCGCAATTGACCAAGGTGGTATCTTTGAAACAACTGACCGCATTACGACACACGACAACCCAACTTACGAAAAACATGGCGTTGTTCATTACGCAGTTGCAAACATGCCTGGTGCGGTTCCGCGTACATCAACAATCGCGTTAACGAACGTAACAGTACCATACGCAGTACAAATCGCAAACAAAGGCTACAAAAAAGCTTGCTTAGATAACACGGCCTTATTAAAAGGTATTAATACATTAGATGGTTATGTAACATTTGAAGCAGTTGCAGAAGCACATGGTTTACAATATGCAGATGCAAAAGAGCTTCTTGAAAAAGCACCTGCTTTATCATAAGAAAGACTGTAAGGGAGCTGACTAAAAAGTCCACTTTTTAGTTAGCTCCTTTCACTTTTCAGTATGATTCAGCTTAGCGAATCGACTACTCGCATGTCGATAACGGAAAAAAGACAAAAAAACTATTTTTTTAGGTGGACGAGAGCATCTGGCTGTGCGTAGTAGAGGTCATGCTATATTCGGCATAGCATTGATTAATATGTTTGAAAATTCAAATAGATATGTATAGTTTTATTTTTCTGTATTTATATCTGCTAAACGAGAAGAAGATTTGATATGATGGAATTAGAAGAAATTGTAATATACCACTTGGATAATGGAGCGATAAATATGAAGAATGAACTAACAAAAGAAATGAATCTAGAAAAAATGAATTTACTAGAAATTACGAAACATATCACAGAAAATCATAAAAATTTTGTTGTTTCAAATGTAAATAACCACTGTTTACGCATTGCAGTTTTTACGGGAGAATATGACTGGCATTTTCATTCGAATTCAGATGAGTTATTTATGGTAGTAGAAGGAGAGTTATTGATTGATTTTCAAGATCGAGAAACGATTGCTTTGAAGCCAAATGATACGCTGTTAATTCCAGCTGGAACCATTCACCGAACAAGAGCGTTAAAACGCACTGTAAATCTTTGTTTTGAAGATTTAGAGGCTGATACAGTTATCGTGGAATAGAAAAATATAAATGTTAATTTAGAGGAAATTTAGGGGGATTGTTAATCGAGGAAGAAATTTATGTGGTATAATGTAGATTTGGTGTTACTGTATATATGTATATTAAGAAAATGACGTAAATACCCTTTCTTTTTATGAGAGAAGACGAGAGCATCTGACCGTGCATAGGAGCGGTCAGAACCTTTTCCTACCACGTGTGAGAGTTTCAACCGCAAATGCAAGCAGTTTATATGTCGAAATGTTTAAAAGAATTTATATAATTTAGATATACAAATATTTATAATTAAGGATGATGTACAATAATGAGAGAAAAGAGAATGGGCAGGACGGTTTTTAAATTTGTATTTACTATTGCATGTGTAGCTATGCTAAGTGCGTGTGGAAATAGTGGGATAGATGGGACGTGGGAATTGTCTCAAGAGAAACAAAATCAATGTCCGGTATACTATAAATTTGAAACAGTTATAAAAAAGGAAGAGAAAAAGGATGTTATTTATCATTTAGTAGAGATGTATACGAATGATCAGACAGAACATGACAAATATAAAGGGACATACAAACAAGAGAATAAAGGAGATTCATATATTCTTGACTACGGTAATTCCTTCATCTCAAACCAGCAAATGAAAAGAGACGGAAACAAATTAGAAGTGTATTTCAGTGATGTGAAAAAACGATGCACTTATAAGAAAAGTGAGTGAAAGTTGAATTAACGAGGTTTAAAGTAAAACAGGGAAAGAGTAGTCGTATCGACCGTTCTTTGCAATATATCAGCGCTTTTCACGATATATCAACGCTTCGACAATATTCGCCATACAAATAGCCGATTCACTGAGCTGAATCATACCGAAAAGTGGACTTTTTAGTCAGTTCCTTATATAAAAATAAAGAGGATGTCTCAAAAGTGAAACTTTTGGGACATCCTCTTTGTATATTTATCCCGCTATTTGCGGGCAGTAATACTCCCGCCTCAAAATTCAGCGGAAGCATTGTCCAGCTCTAGCGGCTAGAATCTCCGGCCGTTTCGCCCCTCGGACGAGGTAAAAAGCGCCTCTCTGTCAGGGGCGTGGGCGTCCTGCGATTCTGAGCGAGCCGCTTCCGCTTTTCTTAAGAAGTTAGGCGGGAGATAAACTGCTGGCATGCGCCCGATTGGTGAGGGCTGATAATCAGTGGGGGATGAAGAAAACCCCCACTGATTAAAGTTTCACTTTATTTTACAAACTGCAATTCTTTCGGGAACTTCGTTAAAATTTCCACGCCATCTTTTG
>NZ_KN050809.1:348664-354014 GCF_000746135.1 Bacillus sp. UNC322MFChir4.1 | reverse complement strand
TCTATTTCGAGGAGTATTTGGCATCATATGTTCAGTCGGATTACTGGTTATAACTCAAAAATATGCATATGAAGTGTTACAGTTACAAACGCCAATCTATTTTATTTTTTCATTTGGTTTGTATGGTTTTGCTTTGTATCATTTTTATAAAAATCATATTGAAAAACTTCAGGAACCAAGAAAAAAATCAAAATCGTCGAAAGGAACTGGTGGTGTAAAAGTAGCAGCTATTGCAGCTGGATTGGGGCAGTTAATTGCTAATATAATTCTTAGCATTGCAACACAACAGATGGGAGCAATTGTATTTATGTGTGTATGCACAGTGGTTTCGTTTGTTTTCTTTTATATGATTATAGAACTCCATAAGTATTATTATTTACGGAAGCATATAGAAGATGGAGGGAAAGTACGTATAGGCTTTTAAAGAGAATTTGTTGAATTTTAAGTATATAATCGTATTCCGCTTATAGTTGATTAAAGGATAGAAAAAATAGAAGGGAGAGTTAATTTCATGAATACTGGAATTACATTTATATAGCATAGAGGTCTTTTTTCTATTTCGAATGATAGGAATGGAAGAAGTTAAAGGATTTGAAAATCCATACAAAGGCTATACCTTAGAGTAAATAGATCAATAACAGGAAGGTGTGCGAAAAAAACTTGGTCAACAGTAGCGGGGTGGTTTAATTAACATGAAAAAAAGTATAGATTTTAATAAGAAAGCCTTTGAACGTTATATGGCTGTTTATCCTGTAAATAATATAAGAGCCGAAGTAATTACCCTTGTTCTTGGGATAGCAGACATGTTTATTCTTTTGCCCGCTTTTGCGAATCCTTTTCAACTACTATATATATATATAGTAGTTCCTCCAGTTGTTTTTTTAAATTTGTGGGGGATATGGATTATTATCAATCCTCGGAAACGACAATTACAATACACTCTATTTCGTGGAGTATTTGGCATCATATGTTCAGTCGGATCATTGGTTATAACTCAAAAATTTGCATATGAAGTGTTACAATTACAAACTCCAATCTATTTTATTTTTTCAGTTGGTTTGTATGTTTTTGCTCTATATCATTATTCTAAAAATCATATTAAAAAACTTCAGGAACCAATAAAGAAATCAAATGTATGGAAAAAAGAGACTGGTAGTGTAAAAGTAGCAGCTTTTGCAGTAGGATTTGGGCAGTTAGTTGCTAATATAATTCTTAGCTCCATAACACAACAGATGGGGGCAATTATATTTATGTGTGTATGCACAATGTTTTCGTTTATTTTGTTTCATTTCATTATGGAACTCCATAGATATTATTATTTACGGAAGCATATAGAAGATGGAGGGAAAATACGTACAAGCTTTTAAAGAGAATTTGTTGAAAGTGCATTCCTCTTATAGTTGATTAAAGGCTAGAAAAAATAGAAGGGAGAGTTAATCTCATGAATGTGGAATTACATTTATATAGCAGAGAGGTCTTTTTTCTATTTCGAATGATAGGGGTGGAAGAAGTTAAAGGATTTGAAAATCCATACAAAGGCTATACATTAGAACAAATAGATCAAGAATGTGAGGAAGTGAGAACAACTCTTCTAGAAGATGGAGTATTGGAAGAAATAGATGGTAAGCTCATCATTGAACCAAATACATTGTATTTTTTAGAGATTTGTAAATGCAATGATGCCGTTGTTAAACTTAAAATACAAAGTAAGGAACAGGATGTAGATTCATATTATTATATTTCATTAGAGAAACCCGCATTTATGACCCTTGAAGAGGAAAGAAATTTTGCTTCAAAAACTACATATATTTTTATTTATGCATGAAGATATTGAAGAAAATATAAGTATAACTTTCGATAATAAAGAGAGCGTAGTATGTCTTTTAGTAAAACATACCTAAATAAGTATTGCTAAAAAACATTGACAGAATATTAATGCAAGCTCTATAATACAAAACATACTTATTAAAGACTGTAGCTACGTCATATAAATTGAAATAAAATTGAGCAATGAAGGGAATATAAGTAGTGCTTATCTCACTGTTTTAGAGAGCTGATGGAAGGTGCAAATCAGTACAAAGATAAGTGTGAATTTCAATCCTGGAGCATCTTTTTCGAAGTAAAGGACGACCTTTATGAGGGAAAGACGGTCAAATATGAGATCGTTAACAAAGTTGAGAGGCAGACTCAGTCTGCAACTAGGGTGGTACCGCGATATATTCGTCCCTACTGATACAATCAGTAGGGACTTTTTTATTATATAAAAAACATAATATTGGAAATGCAGTGAAAGGAATACAGTAATACTTATTTCCCTGTTTCAGAGAGCTGATGGAAGGTGTGAATCAGTACATAAATAAGTGTGAATTTCAATCCTGGAGCATCTTTTTCTTCTATAAAGGGCGACCTTTATAGAGGAAAGGGCGGTCAATAGATCGTTAACAAAATGAAGAGGCAGACGTTAGTTTGCAATTAGGGTGGTACCGCGGTGTAAATCGTCCCTGTCGTATAGGACAGGGACGGTTTTTTTTATTAAAAGGAAAACTACAATTGATCTTATAAAGTGAAACTTTAATCAGTGGGGGTTTTCTTCATCCCCCACTGATTATTAGTTGAACCAATCGGGCTTTTAAGAGCAGTTTATCTCCCGCCTAACTTCTTTGCTTCCGCTGAATTTTGAGGCGGGAGTATTACTGCTCGTTAATGCGGGATAAAATCTTTTGTGAAATTTTATATATAAATGAGAGGAGAAAATTATGGGATTACAAAAAAGGTTATTGCCGCGGCATGTCCGTTTGATGGCACTCGGAGGAGCAATCGGCACTGGGATATTCAAAGGGACTTCTGAAACAGTATCAATAGCGGGGCCAGCAGTTATATTTTCTTATCTGTTTGCGGGATTATTACTTCTTGTCGTAATGAGTGCAATTGCGGAGATGGCTATCGCTTATCCTGGGATGAATATGAAAGGGTTTATTCGTAAAGCACTTGGGCAAAACGTGTCGTTTGTGATTGGATGGATGTACTGTTTCATGTTGTTAGTTGTATGCGTCATTGAAGTAATCGCTGCAGGAAGCTTCCTGCAATATTGGTTTCCTTCTATGTCATTATGGTCTTTAAGCTTTATGAGTGCAATTTTCATTGTGGCTATTAATTTTATGAATGTAAAGCATTACGGAGAGTTCGAATTTTGGTTTGCTGGAATTAAAATTACGATGATTGTCCTATTCCTTATTTTAGGCGGCGCTATTTTATTCGGAGTAATCCCAAGCAATGAAACACACTATATGCAAAACTATGTACAGCACCAAGGATTCTTCCCACACGGCTGGTCAGGAGTATTTTCGGCATTGTTAATCGTAATTTTTTCTTACGGTGGTTCTGAACTTATCGGATTGACTTTAACAGAAATGAAGGATACAGAGAAAGTATTGCCTAAAGTGATTAAAGGCGTATTTTGGAGAATTGTATTATTCTATACACTTCCAATCCTTATCATTTGCGGATTAATTCCATGGAATGAAATTGGCAACCAAGCAAGCCCGTTTGTACAAGTGTTATCGGCAGTTGGATTTAAAGGATCAGCTCATATTATGAACTTTGTCCTAATCACAGCAGTATTGTCGGCGGCAAACTCTGGTATTTATGGCTGCACACGTATGCTGCATTCCTTAGCAACAGAAGGAGAAGCACCGAAACAATTTTCATTTGTTGCGAAGAACGGTGTTCCTGTATATAGCGTTATCTTGAGCTCTATCGTTCTTGTTAGCGGGACATTCGTAGCATACTTTTCACCTGACCGCGTTTTTGGGTATTTAATGGCAATTCCAGGATTTACAGTATCGTTAGTTTGGATCAGCATATGTTTATCACAACTGAAGCTCCGCAAAACATATACAAAGTTGCCACACTTTAAAGTATGGGGATTTCCATATGCAACCTTGTTTACAGCAATCACATTAAGTATTTGCTGCGTGGCATTTACATTTAGCGATCAAAATAGAGCGAGTATTTTTCTTTGTTTAAGTGTTTTAATTATTTTAATTCTATGTTCTGTTTTTGTAGGGAAAAAGAAAAAAGTATAGTAAAACTACATTTTTAAAATAGATGAAAGGCAGACTGTTGTAAGGTCTGCCTTTTTATTTAAAAAAGTATAAGTGACCATTTTAACTGACATATTTCCATCAATAAGGTACACTTTATGAATGAAAATAGTTGCTGAATAATCAATTGCAATTATTGAATAGAACATAAATTGTAAGAAACAAAAAATGAAGGAGCCTATTATGACAATTATTGATAAATTAAAACTAACGAAATTCCAAAACATGGCCGTAATCAATCAACCAAGTGACTATAGTATCTTTACTGAACAAAAAACGACTCTTTCAAAAGAGCATGATGCTATTTTCATTTTTGTAGAAACACTTGATGAAATGGTTATGCACACACAAACGATTCTTAACGATGAACAACTATTACTTGAAAAAGGCTATATATTTTTCGCATACCCGAAAAAGGGGAATAAGCGCTATGAAACATATATTCACAGAGATGAAATGTTCCCAGCAATGAACGTTGGAGAAGATGGATATGTAGGGAATAGCGATATTAAGTTCGCCCGTATGGTAAGTATGGATGATGTTTTCACTGTTGTCGGTTTAAAACGTGAAAAAAAGAAAGCGAAGAAAACAGCAGCTGCCAGCCAGTGCGTTGCAGATTATGAGAACAATGTGAAAGATGTTGAAGCATTATTAGCCGATCATCCAAACGAACTGAAGTTTTACCAAAGCTTAACTCCTGGATATCAAAAAGACTGGGCACGTCACATTTTCTCAGCAAAGCAACAACAAACGCGCGATAAACGCCAACAACAAATGGTGGATATCCTTTCACAAGGGTACAAAACAATCGATTTATTCCGTCGGAAGAAGAAATAAAGTGAAGCTTTCATCGGTGGGGATTTTCTTTATTCTCCACTGATGGCTAGTATATCACCATAACCTATCATTAACGGTAGTTAGTCTGCCTAATTTAAAAGGAGAATAAGCTCCTTTATTTTTTTAAAACATAGCATGTAAAAGACTATGAAATAATTATAAAAAGTTGGTGAAAACATGCTATTTGATTCTGAACGTATAGGTTTGGGTAGCTTACTAGGTATAGGCAAAGGCTTACTGGGCATGGGCGTGGGTAAGGGAGGATTTTCGGGCATGGGTATGGGAGGATTCCCAGGCATGGGTATGGGAGGATTCCCAGGCATGGGTATGGGAGGATTTCCAGGCATGGGTATGGGAGGATTTCCGGGCATGGGTATGGGAGGATTTCCGGGCATGGGTATGGGAGGATT